>JAGASC010000037.1 GCA_017621905.1 Roseburia sp. | reverse complement strand
GCAATAACATGAAAAAGCAAAAAAGGACCGGCACAAAAAACAAAAAATCCATATACGGTTCCCGGTAAATCGTTCCCTCCACGGTAAGGCTGTAGAAAACCTTGTCCCAGGAATGGTTCACCCGCTGCCCTACAACCAGGACAATGCCGCCCGCTACCAACAAAATCAGGATTCCCAATGCGATGAGCATCTTCTTAGGCAGTCGTTTCAGATTATCTTTACACCATACCACCGCTTCCGGCAGCAGCATTGGTCCCACCATAATCAACAAAATCGGATAAAAGCATATCACCCCGAACAGGCCGCACAGCAAATACAAAATACCCTTTCCCTCCGCGATTTCCCGGCGCATCAGAAGCAGGACAGCGTAAATCACAAACATGACCATAAGCATTCCGTCCACCCAGTGCAAAAAACCGCCACTGGTCAAATTATAAAGTGGATATCCTCCGAAATACAACAGCGTGAGTACCGGATTCCACCATCTCCCCTTGCCGCAATTTATTTTTGAAATCAAAAAATAAAACATTGCTCCACTGAGAAGGTGTACAAAAACATCCGCCGCAATAAACGCCTTATAGTAACTGACCGACGGCAGAAATGGCTGAAAAAACGCAATGAACATGGCATTCAGCAGGTCTGTCAGAAATTCTCCCGACACTTCTTTACTCTCTAACACTTCCATCGCCAGCTGAAAATAGCGGGCGGAATCCACTCCACCATAATTTAAATTAAGATTAATTCCAAATCGTTTGACAGCTGCAAGCAGTATCACTGCCAGAATAATCAGCAGCGAAACAGCATCGAATACCGGCCACCGGCATTTGGCGATTTCTTTTTTCCAGACGCATCGCCCCCACAGCACAACGGTCAGGGCGAATATAGATGTTGTCATGCTAAAAAGAGTTACCGGAATCCCTGCCACAGTAAAGATCAACGCCGCCAATCCGGTCAATGCAATCAGCAGAATTGTTCCTATTACCAGCAATTCAAACCCGTTTTCTTTCTTTTTTCGCGGAGTCTTTAAAATTCCTGTAAAATATAAAATCAGTGCAATCGCACATAAAGCCGTGTTTCCCATTTTTATCCCTATGACCTTCCGTAATATGCAAATGTATCTATGCCCACGATTATATTTATTCTATCATTATAGCCCAGATATGTCATCAAAAAAAGGAAGAAACCACGAAGATTTCTTCCTTTTTCGATGTTATGTTGATTTATCACTTTTGTCTCAGCCTCCAAAACATGATTCCAAAAAAATATTCCGCTTGATACACATATCGATTAAAACTGGAAATATATAAAGGAGCTTGCTGCCAAATCCCCATATATTCCAAACATAATACAGGTAAACATAATCAATAAATATATTCCCCAACGAATCGGCAGGCATCTTTCTTGCAACCAGGTTCTCAAATATACTTTCCCCTGGACAGCTTCTATCACAAACCACCCAATGATCAGTACAATAGAAAATATAAAGTCCTGTTTTCCCATTCCAAGGCTCCAAACGTCAAAACCTGCAAAATCCCATACAATCAATGATTTTGTAATCCACAGCGCATCATGAATGGTATTAGCTCTGAAGAACATCCATGCATATGTAACAAGAACAAAAGTTATCCCTGTTGCCAATATACCATAAAATTGGGATTCCTTCTTTAAACGAATTATTTCAAGAACTTTATCTTTTCCCTTTCTTGTAAATTTCCCAATTACCTGGTATATACCATGCAAAGCACCCCAAACAAAAAAGGTCCAGTTTGAACCATGCCATAGACCACTTGCCAAAAATACAATCATAGTATTCATAGCCCATCGTGTTTTGCTTACACGATTCCCACCCAATGGAATATATAAATAATCACGGAACCAGGTGGACAATGACATGTGCCATCGCCTCCAAAACTCTCCTACTGATTTTGCAAAATAGGGTCTGTCAAAGTTTTTGACAGTAGCTATTCCCAACATTTCGGCAACACCAATCGCCATGTCCGAATATCCTGCAAAATCAAAATAAATCTGCATAGCAAAGAACAACATTGCTATTATATACGCAGGTGTATTGTATTCCGCCACATTATTGAATACCTGATCTACCAATAATGCCAGACGATCCGCAATCACAATTTTCTTCAATAATCCCCATAGGAATATTAAAAATCCATTCTTTACTGTATCATAGTTAAAATAATGCCCCTTTTCCATCTGCGGCAGGAAGTTATAAGACCGCTCTATCGGCCCGGATACAATCTGCGGAAAAAATGATACGAACAGGGCATATTTCCCCAAGTTTCTCTCCGCAGATATCTTTCCACGATACACATCAATCATGTATCCCACCACCTTAAATATATAGAAAGAAATACCAACCGGAGCAAGCAATGTAAATTCCGGCATTACAATTCCCCATGACAGTCTATTTGATACAGCCTGTACAGAGTCCAATAACCATTGCGAATACTTAAAAAACACCAATATTCCAATGTGCATCACTATACACACAGTCAAGCATGATTTTCTGCCTTTTTTATGACATTCCAACCAACGTGCCGCGCCCCATGTGACAACCGTTGAAAACAGAAGCAATATCGCATACTGCGAACTTGTCTGTAAATAATAAAGATAACTCACAGCAAGCAAATAACCCCACTGCGTCCTCCTCGGTATCATGTAATACAACAAAACAACGCAAAAAAAGGTCGCAAAAAATTCCAATGAATTAAATAACAAAATTTACCCCCCTATTCTATTACACACTCATTCTGTTTCATGAATGACAGATAAATGCGGCTTGCACTATTATCCCCAAGGTCTGCATCTCTTCCCGGTATCATAGAACAGTATATTTGACAATTCTGATTAATTCTGATGTCGTATTCACATTCATAGACATTTTTCTCCGAATATTCCTGTACATCCTGCAATATACCGTCTACATACATTTTAAATTGATATAGGCAATCTTTCGAATAATTTTTCATTGCATAAGAGTATGTCCCGTCCGGATTTTCCGCCACAGTTTCCGTCTGATATGCAAATGCAGAGGCAAAATCTGCCGTCCTACCAAACCTTTCTGCCATCAGCTGACCGTAATATTGTGTTACTTTTCCAGCCCCAGAACGGCTTAAATGCCCCGAATCATACCAATCGCCCCCTGTCAATCCTATGTCTGCTGCTACCATATGCATATCATCGATATAAGCAACATTCTCGTAATCACGACATATTTCCTCGACTGCACAGGTATATCCAGCATACGCAGTTCTTGTTGTTGGTGCCTTATAAATCCATACTTCAATATTATTTTTCTGCGCCAGATTCAAAAAATCACGAAACGCCGCTTCATTATAGTCTGTCAGTTCGGTCTTTTTCCCTTCAAAATACTTACTTTGATAAGCATCCTGAAACTCCTGCATCTCTATAGAAAGTACAGCAAAGGAACCCGTTCCGCGAAATCCATTGGCATCTTTTATATAATCCTTTCGTTCAGAGAACTTCTCCCACCGCGTCCACATATTCACAGGTCTTACAAGTTGAAACATGGCTGTCAGAACATCCACAGGCTTGTAGGTGTTCACCACACTTTGAAACTTGTAACAGTAATTCTCTATTCCATCCGAGTTTTGCAGCTGAAACCCTCTTGATTCTCCCTGCATCTTCTCCTTATTGTCCCCATATAATGCATTTATTTCCAATATAATATACTTTGGGCTCTGATAATTTAAAACAACCTTCAAATTTTCCAACGTCTGTTCCATATACTGACTCGGCGAACCAAGCAGTTCCACATCCAATCCGGCAGCCTGACTTAATACCGCTGCGTCCAGCGATGTATAGGCATGTGAGTTTCCCATAATCAGAATATCTATCTCTTCCCCCCGCTGTACCTTTTCCCAGACAGGCGTTAACTGGTTTTTATTAAAAAAAATATTCTCACACGTTAAAAATAAAATGCAAAAAACTATTATAAAAGAAATAGCCCGTAGCACATTTCTACATTTCATAAACTCCTCCTACCTATTGGTCATTTATGGCACTCTCTTGATATGCCATTCTTCTTTTTTATTCTCCAGCGCATTGCAATTATAGTACAATATGCACAAATTATCAAGCCATTATAGCATATTTTTCTGTAGTATTTACTACACATTATTTAAAACACATGTCCATCTTGCACACTTCTGCCGCTAATAAATATGAGTTCTGCAACTCTTGTTTCACATGCGAAACTGCACATCCAGTGACAACTCTGCGGACTATGTAGGGGGGTATTACATAGAGAATTAAAAAAATTTTCTATAAAGTAAAAAGGAAGAAATCCCAAAAGATTTCTTCCTTTCGTATATTTCACAGCATGCACGACATCTATATTTCTCAATTTGCTGTCTTTGTCTCAGCCTTAAGGCTCTCGGAATAAGTTCCAAGGTTCAGTTTGCTTCCGTCTTTATAGTATGCCGCCACACGAATGCTGTATTCGGTTCCCGGTTCCAGATTTTTTATGTTGTAGACACAGTTTTCTGTCGTTCCAAGAATCGTATATTTTTTCGTATTCTCATCATACAGGCACACGCGATAGCCATCTGCACCTTCCACCTCGGACCATCTCACCACAATCCTGTCTGTGGAAGCACTGCTCTTATAAAGTCCTGTTACCTGTTTCGGTTTTGTAGCTGCCTGCAGTGCAGCAGAGTAATCGCCCCAGGCTGTGTAATCATCCGCTTTCACATAGGCCCGCACTTTGTAAGTATACTTTCCTGCATTCAACGCAGTGTCTGTGTATTGCGTACCATCCACATATACACTGCCCAACAGATTTCCGTCAGTGTCATATCTGTACACGCGATATCCACTGACATTCTTTACTGCTGACCAGGAAAGTGTAATGCTGCTTGTGGTCTTCGCCGTCTGCTTTACTCCGGTTACCTGTACCGGTTTTGTAGCCGCCTTCAGGCTGGCACTATAAGTTCCAAGTACTATTTTACTGCCGTCATTCACGTATGCCGCTACCCGGACACTATAACGGGTTCCGGCATCCAGATTACCGATGGTGTATGAAGTCTTTGTGGTCGTCCCAAGAATGGTATATTTCTTTGTATCTTCATCATACAAACATACACGGTAACCTTCTGCGCCATTTACTGCAGTCCATTTCACGATCATCTTATTTGTAGATGCGCTGCTCACTGACAGGCTCGTCACCTTCCCTGGTTTCAGTTTCACGGTAACTGCCGCTGACAGCTTGCCCCAGATTGTTTCCGTATCTGTTTTAATGTAGGAACGCACTTTATATTGATAAGCGGCTCCTTCCGGCAGACTGCTGTGTTTAAAGCTGTTGGTGGTCACATATTGCGTTCCAAGCTGTGTACCGCTGGTATCATACCAATAGACACGATAGCCGGTGATTCCGCTTTGCGCTTTCCAGGTAAGACTTACACTGTCGCCTGTCACCGCTGTTGTGGCAAGTCCGGTTATCTGGGCTGGTGACGTGTATGTGGAAAGCGGTGTGGAATATGCCCCCACATTCCGGTCAGTTCCATTCAGATTCACGTAGCCCTGCACTTTTACCATATAATTTGTTCCAACTTCAAGTCCCGTTATCTTGTAGGAGGTTCCTGTCGTAGTTCCCACCAGCTCATACTTGCCTTTGTCTGGATTGAATTTTGCAATACGATAACCGGTCACACCTGACAGACTGTTCCAGCTCAATGTCAATCCATCTGTATATCTGGTTTTTACAGTCACTCCGGTCACCTGTCCCGGTGTAGTATAAACATTATATGCACTGCTCTTACTGCCGTATTGATAAGTTCCGTCACTATTTTTATAGAATGCTGCCACTCTGTACTGATAGGTTGTCCCCTCCGTCAGATTGGAAGTGGTGGTCTTTGTGTCTGTCACATTATAGGACTGCAATAAATTGCCCTGGGCATCATACCGATACACCTTATAACCATCTGCATTTGTTACCGCATTCCAGGATAAGGATACACTGTTGGTCGTCGCCGCCGTCTGTTTCAGGCCCGTGGTCTTTCCCGGTACGGTAGGTACATATGCAATATCCATATCCACCCTGCCGCTGATGCCGTTCACACTGCCTGAGCTTGTATACTGCCACATATTATAGGTTCCGGCATAGCTGGTCTGGTTTGTGTAATTTGCCATCCAGATATAGTAATCCTTTGCCAGCGATTCTGCATCCAGCTGGGTTTCATAATAATATTTTCCTGAGTAAACACCTGCTGTATAGCCTGCGCTCTCAATCTTTGCACAGAATGCCCGGCAGATTGCGGTCTTCTCCGCCACGGAAAGTCCGGCATTATCCAGCCTTGAGCCATCAAGTCCTTCCATGTCAATTACAACCGGATAAGTTACATACCCCGGATATCTGGACAACTGGTTGATGACATACTGTGCTTCTTCTTCTGCCTCAGCCACATTCAGTGCCTGGGTGAAAAAATAGATTCCAATCGTCATGCCGGCAGCATGCGCACCACTCATGTTAGTGTCAAAATAAGAATCCAGCTGCAGCGTCCCTTGCTCCATCCCCCGATAACCCAGACGAATCATCGCAAAACTGATTCCACTGTTTTTTACCGAACTCCAGTTAATATCACCCTGATACTTTGACACATCGATTCCCTGAATCTTAAGATATTTATCAAATCTGGAATTATGTATCAGGTCGGATGCATCCTGATATTCAGACATTGTCTGAATCCCATACATATATTTACTGTACAGTGGATCGTTTAATGCTTCGAACTCTTCCTCCGACATCTGATCAGCATCATCCACAGGACTCTGCTCAGATTCCCCTGCAGTAGCAGATTCTTCCGGAATGGCTTCCTCTGTTGCAGCTTCCTCCGTTACATCATCTCCGCCCTCTGCATTTTCCGTCAGCGCATTCGCGGATCCCTGCGAGGTCTGTGGTGTCTGCTGCTCCTCCGTCCCCGAATTCTCCTGTATTCCCGCACTTTCCGTCTCATCCTCCGGGTCCGTTATATCTTCTTTAATCTCCGATGTCTGCTCGTCCGATTCCTGCGAATCCACATCGTTCTCTCCCAGATCATTCCCTGTATTCTCTCCGGCTGCTCCTGTTTCTAAAGCCCCGGCCTCATCTGCTGCTTTCTCCGGTTCTTCCGATTCCTCTGTCTGCTCTGCGTCGGATACCTGTACCGTACTTTCGGCTGTTTCGCCGGACAGCTCCTGGGCAAATGCCGGTGTAACCGTTCCGAATACCATCATCAGTGCTAAAATTAACGCGCTAATTCTTTTTTTCATTTTTTCCTCTCAAGTCTTCCTTTCTACGTTGCGTTTTACATGTCAACAGTGTGCCATCTGTTATTATAAAGTAAAATTGATACCTATCCTATTGTACTGCGGTTAATTTTTCTTTAAGTTTTTCTTAAAATTCCGACAAAATAAAGCCCATATTCAGCGGCTTTGCGGACTTTTGTTGCTAACGTGTTGCTAACCATTAAAAATTATTACCGCTACTTACATACAAATAAAGATACCACATATATACGCAAAAAGCCAGCACAGATTTCTCCATGCCGGCTCTCATCGCACCTAATTCATTTTCATGTATTCCCTTGTTACCGGTCCACACTTGCCGTCCACGGTAATCTTACAGGAGCTTTGGAATGCCCGCAGTGCCTTGTCCGATGCAGGACCAAAT
>JAGASC010000036.1 GCA_017621905.1 Roseburia sp. | reverse complement strand
TACATGCTTCGGCAGCACCATAAATCTATTCCGCATGGGAGTTTCGTAAAACTGATGCACACATGCAGTAAACTGCATGGCGCGTGTACGAACCGCTCAGCGAGTGAGCGGTTCTGATTGAAAATAGTGAATAGATAGAAATAGTCTGCTATAACAGCATCCATATTAAGTTCTTTTAAAGCTTTAATGCATCCCGAATTTCGGCAAACTCCTCCGCTGTAAAGGATTCATGATTCCACATCAGAATATCGTCATTTTTCGCATTCTGATAACGAGGGATCAGATGCATATGAAAGTGAAAAACAGTCTGCCCTGCAACCTCATGGTTGTTCTGCAAAATATTAAATCCATCACATCCGAGCACTTCCGTCATATGAATTGCCAGTTTTTTTGCCAGCTTCATAGCTCTCCCCAGCAGCTCCTCATCAATTTCATAGATGTCTGCATAATGCTCCTTCGGAAGAAGCAGTGCGTGTCCCTTAGACGCCGGACTGATGTCCAGAATCACTTTGAATTCCTCATCCTCATAAATCGTATTGGAAGGAATTTTCCCTTCAATAATCTTGCAAAAAACACAATTTTCATCTCTCATTTTGTCGTTTCTCTCCTTTTTTCGTATTACTTTTGTCAATTTTTGTTACATTATTGTTATTGAACATCTGTGGCAATCATGATAAACTAATTGAAAGCACTTCCTAAAAAAACTCAAAGTAATTTATCACGAAAGAAATACAGGCCAACTCTCCAAGTCGGTTCTACGATAAAAGCATATCCATAAGTTACATTCCACAGACAAATCATCAATTACACGGAAAGGCAGTGGTATTCCTATGTTAGATAACGAAGATTACCTTAATATTTTTCATGAAATTAAAAATTCTATCACACTCATCAGCGGCTCACTGCAGCTGGTAGCCAAAAAGCATCCGGAAGTTTGCCTTTTTGACTACTGGAACGAGGCCATGTCCGAAATCGATTTTTTGAAAAATATAGTGACACAGCTTTCCTCCACACGCCTGTACGGCAGTCCGAAAGTGATGAAATTGGACATTCATACCCTCATGAACCAGATTGAAAAATCGATTCGTGCCTTTTCCTGGAAAGATTTCAACTACTGCCTGTCCATAGAGGAAAACCTTCCGTTGGTGGAACTGGATATCCAGCTTATGAAGCAGGCGATTGTAAACATTATTAAAAATGCCTATGAAGCCACCGACAAACCGGACACAATAGAGCTGCGCGTCTTCTCCAAACGCGGGCGATTGCACATCACGATCACCGACCATGGCGGAGGCTTAGATCCTGCCGTCGCTGCCAGCATTTTCCAGCCGTTCATTACCTCAAAGACCGGCGGAAGCGGCCTGGGACTTGTGATTACACAACAGATTATCGAATCCCATCAGGGAAGCATCCAATGCGATTCCCGGCCAGGGGACGGCTGTACCTTTACGATTACACTGCCCTTTTCACAAAATCAATAATGTCACTTTCAGTATATCGGCTTTTCATCGCAAAATCAACATTTTTGCGATTTTCGGTGATACAAAATAGCCGTAACGATAAACCCTGTTACCATGCCTCCGATATGGGCCCAATTATCAACATTGATTGAGGAAAAGCCATAGTACAGGCTCAATACAATCATAAAAACATATTTCCTGACTGTCATCCCTTCAAAACGCCCCCGATGGAGGATGACCACCCAGAGCATACCGCCGATGACTCCGAACACAGCGCCGGAAGCCCCGGCAGACACGGCGTAGTCTCCGGTATTCAGCATCACAGCATAAGAAAGCAGCCCGCCTCCGATCAGCGAAAGCAAATAAATCACTGTCATGCGTATATGCCCCACTGCCCGCTCCAATCGCTCACCAATCAATGCAAAAACCACCATATTATTGGCCAGATGTGCGATTCCAAAATGGATAAATCCCGCTGTCAGGATACGCCACCACTGATCGCCATCGCGAATGAGCAGCGGGTACATTCCTCCGTGGGAAGCAATAAACCATGCATCCTCCGTGTCTCCGATCCACTCCAAAACCAGATATACGATGACATTGATTACCACGATTCCAATCGTTATATAAGGATAGTTTTTTTTCTTTATTTCCGAAAAAGCTGAAAATCTCCTCTGTTTTGGAGACGTCGGCCTTGCCGAAGCCGTGGGTGATGTCTGCTGCAGTCCCTCCAGCGCAGAACGCAGTCCCCAGAAGTCTCCCGGCTGATTTTCATAAATCAGCAGCCGTCTTTCCGCAGTCAAATATCCCCATATATTTTCCCCGGCTGCACAGAGCGTCCGAATCTGCTCTGTATTATTTCCCACCAGCAAAGTGAGAAGCTCCACGTGATAGACCGGAAAGCCTTCCGGAAAATCTGCAAGCTTTCCCTGGGGATGATAGAAGATACTTTTTACCCGGTCCGCTATGATACGATGCTGTTCCCCGCTCATGGAAAATCCGTGCTCCGTGTCCACCACCATAACAATGTGAAACCCTTCCTGATAGTATTTATAAAAAACGCCTATATCCTCCGGCTTTACTCCGAAAAAGCGGTAGCCCTCCCGAAAAAAGACTTCCTGTATTTCTTTTAAAATCATAATCTGCACTTCCTCTGCCCTTTGATATCGTTAATTATAGATATTACAGCGACAGAATGCAAATAGAGGTGCCTGTTTTTTTCTTAAATAAATCTAAATTTTTCATCTGCAAACAAGATAATCTCGTTTTTCTGCAGGCTCATTTTTACTTTGTAATTCAGCAGCTCCCCTCCAACATAGGTTCCATTGGAGGAATTCAGATCTTCAATAAAATAAATGTCCTCCACCCGGGTAATCCGCGCGTGTCGTCGGCTCACCGTACCGCTGGGAATATAGCCGTCGCAGGTTTCTTCGCTTCCTATTACATAAGGTGTATTTTTTATTTCTAAATCGCTGCATCCACTGCTGCCCTCATATCGCAAAATTCCTTCCGGTTGCTTTGAAATTTGTGTCAGCAGTACCGTGGGCCTTGATGTTTTTATTTCCGTTTCTTCCTCCGGCTCAAATACAAAAGGTTCATCTTGCTCATTCTCTCTTTTTTTCCGGCCGCCGGATCGCAGGCTCTCAATCATATCTCCCAGCTTTTTTGCAATTTTCTGAAAAACGCCATTCTTCCGCTGTTCTGACACGCCTTCTGACTCTTCTTCCCACACCTCCTGTTCTCTTTTCCCCGGCATCTCCAGTCCTCTTTTCCCCGGCATTTCCAATTCTTTTTTCTCCGGCGTTTCCAATTCTCTTTTTCCCGGTGTTTCCAATTCTCTTTTTCCCGATATTTCCGACGTTTTGTCTATATGTTCAATCTCCAGGCTTCCCTGTTCCTCCTCATTAGCCCCACGTTCCTTTCCATAAGGCGCTCGCAGCCATTCCCCCAATTTCAGCAGGCCGGCTCCCTCTGTTACCACCTTCTCATAAATCCCATAAGCCGTCTCCACCGCCCGTTCATCCTGATGATCCAGCCTAGTCAGCAGATATTCCATTAAATTGCCAAAAGCCTGCGATAAATTTTCCTCATTGCCCGGATAATAACAAAAATAAATCTGATTCATACCGTAATCCGCAAAAATACACTCCGGCCGCAGCAGCAATGCATCTGACAAAAGCAGATGTGCCTCCAGGGTCTCTGCCACTTCATAAAGCTGCATCAAAAAATGGCACAGCATTGCATAATCCATTTCTCTGGATTCTAAGATTACCTCCAAAGCCTGCCGCCCTGTAATATCATACCAGAGCATTTCCCGTTCATCCTCCCGCTGGTTTTTCGCGAACAAAATTCCTTTCGACTGGCAGTTAGAAATCATTTCTGACTCCCACTCCTCCAGTTCCTTTTTTTGTTCGATCACCATATGGCTTGCCATCATATTTCTGACATATTCAATTTTCATCCTTTCTTACACCCTCCAGCATTTCCCAATTGTAAAACATTGTTATCACATCAATTTCTTCTTCCTCACGGATAGAAATGGCAGTATCCCTGCATTCCTGATACAACCGGATTCCTCCATTCATCGCCATCGCAAAAAGCATCAGCACAAGAGGCAGAATCATTGCTGCTTCAATTGTCAGACTTCCATTTACCTTTTTCATATCAGCTGCATCAGGTACGCCGCCAGCAAAAAGGGGACAAACGGCAGCCTGTACTTTCTCTCCTTTCTTTTTACCACTAAGAGAAACAATGCTGCCATTGCCGCCAGCACCAGCGCCGTCAGCAGAAGCGTCAAATTTCTCCAAAACCCCAAAAAGACACCACTGACCACCAGGATTATCCCGTCACCAATTCCGACACACTCCCTGCCCAGCCAGGCAACGAGAAGCACTGCTGCCCCCACTGCTGCCCCTCCTAACATATCTGCAAGGGTGCGCTCCTGAAACAAAACATGCAGCAATATCCCGATTATCCCGCAAAATATCGGTCCATATATGTATATCTTTTTTTCCATCCAATCTCTGTATGCTGAGATTGCCAGTACCCCCAATATCACCGTATCCCCTATCATTACATTCTCCTATCCCCATATCGCTTTCTTTCTATCTATTTCACCACTTCCAATCAGAACCGCTCACTCGCAGAGCGAACTTGTTCGCTCTGCTGTTCACAGCATGAGAGCCTCCTCTGGAGGCTTTGCATCACTTTTACGAAACTCCCATGCTTTCCTGCATCCCACACTTGCTGCAGACAGGACGCCCTTCTACTTCTGAAAGGCGGACCATCATTATCGTTCGTTTTATTCCACTGCAATTCAAATCCATATGGTAACGGTTTCCCAGGTTGGTAATATACACTCTTCCTCTTATATTTTCGGATTCCTCACACAAAAGGCAGGCACTATAGCGCTCTCCGCTTTCATTGCGCAGTTGATCCACTTCCTCCTGATTCACCGCCCGAATCGACAACGCCAGATGGGTGCAGGATTTCGTCTTATGATATACCGTACCTGTTTCCGTTATATATACCCAGACATCTGTCCCTTCCTCTGCTCCATCTACGCTAAAACCAGTCCACTTTCTGCACTCTGTCTTCAAGACCACTTTAATATCGGAAACCGCAATCAGGCTGACTGGCAGCCTGATTCGATAGTTTGCCCGCAGGCACACGTTCTCCTCCTCGAACTTTGACCCTGTCAGGCTGACTCCTGCGATGCCGCCAGTAATATACTGTTCTGCTTCTTCTCTTCCCGTCAGTTCTTTTTTTAATAAAATTTCCGCCGCTACTCTGCCTGCCGCATCATCTATGAATGTTTCATCATCCGCCGGCAGACAGACCGCCAATTTTCTTCCCGTATCATCCAGCGCCTTTTGTACCTCCAGCTGCACCTGCATAACCCGGAAAAAGAACAGAATACTGACAAAAAAGCAGGCGAGCAACGGCATAATGACCGCTGCCTCCAGAGTAAATGACCCCGCACAGCAGATGCATCGTGGTGCCTCTTTTTTAGAGTAACTTATCTTCCTTCTTATTTGTACACGCCCAGGGAGAGGTTTATATGTGTAGTTTTTTTGAGTTAGTTTGTTTCTTTCCAAAAGAAGCACCACGACACACCTGCCTTTCCTCTAATAATAGGAAAACTGTGTTGTCTCACAGAAGTCCAAATACTGCGCATTTAACCTTCCAAGAACAGAGATGCCGGAAAACAGTGGTTTCGCACTATATTGCAGCTGATATTTTATTCTGCATATCATATAATCCATACGGCATTCCTCATATTCCGGCGAGAGCCGGAGATTCTGCTCTATCATGTCCATCATGCGGTAAGCCAGCTTGCTTTGGTCCATAAAAAACAAAAATTGCTTCAAATAACTCTGATAAGAGAGCCCATTGGTACAATTTTTGGCTTTTGCAGACATCTCAAATGATTCCAGAAGATTCTCTGTCTGCACCGTCCACTGGGCATCACTTTTGATCAGTGCGATTTTATCTCCCGCCAGCAGCGCGCGTATGTCCAGCAGGCTTTCCACATATGCCCAGGCAGCCACCACCCCAATTTGTACCACCTTTACCACCGCTGGATTTCCGGTAAAACCTGCCAGAGAAGTGGCAACCATCATGGCTTCTTCCCGTTTTACCGTATCCGCAAGAATATGTGCCACATTAGCTGCTTCCCGCACCAGCAGCAGCCGTTTTACCACCCCCTCCAGATTAGCTGCATCTGACTCCTTACCACACAGGACATACTCCAGTTCATACGCCAGCGCATGCTCCTCTGCCGGCTGGTTGTAATCAGAAAAATATCCGTCCAGATATTCTAAAACCAGAATTTTTTCATACCAACCAATATCTTCTTCCCCGGTATCTGTTCCCTGCAGGCATTCTCTTTTCAGCAAGCCTTCCGAAAGATCCACTTCTTTTGTTGACAGCCCGCCGGTATCTTCCACCACCAGACCAAGCAGTGCATTCTGTTTTATTTTCAAAACTATCTCCAGCGGATTTTCAACCTCTATTGTACTCTCCTGCTGTGTATTTCCATCCGTACTTTCGGAATTGCCGCCTGCTGCTGTTTCCACGAATTTTTCGCTTTCACCATCTGTGCCCTTTTCAATCTGTACTTTTGTAGCTACGCCTACTAAGCCCATTTCCGCTTGTACCTCTGCAGCCACACCTTCTGCGCCTTTCTCCGCTTGTACCTTTGAAACTTCGCCATCCGTACCTTTTTCCATCTGCTCTCTCGCATCTTCAATGGCCTTCTGTGCCGCTTCTACACTATCTTCCGGGATTCCCTCCTGTTCCACAGCATCCCCCTGCAGGTATTTTTCATAAATCAGCTTTGCCGCCTCCGCAGGAAGATTCTCTTTCATATATTTCACTACCCGTTTCAGAAAAACCGTTCCGTCCCCATCCGTAAGCAGCTGATATTCTACCGGCTCCGCCTCTTCCAACGTCATATTGAAAAAACTGTTTTCTCCCCCCAAATTACGTTTCACCCGTCCATTCAACGTACTGCTGACATATTCCATAGAAAAGCTATCACCCCCGTAAGCTCCATCCAGGCAGAGCAAATGATAGTCTTCCCACAGACCGGACTGATATTCCGCACAAACCGACTCCAATGAAAGCTGCGAAACCATATCCGCCCGGGTATCAAGACCATAGACCCGCCCCGCCTCCAGCAGCGCGAACAAAAAGGACGCCACCAGCATAAGCGCAAGCGCCGCAAATACTGTAATACTTCCTTTCGCTCTCATTTATTTTCTCCCCCTTTCTGAACTGTTACTTTGCTTACACATTACCTGCTTTGTCTGTAATCGTGTCAAAAATATCATTTACCAGGTTTGTAAGCTGTTTTTTAAAAATCAATACCAGCCCGATCAAAACCACAAGTATCAAAATAATTTCCACAACTCCGATTCCATCTTCTTCTGCAATAAATTCTCGAAATCCTCTCACAGTAAAGTTTCTCCTTTCATTTACATTTGAAACGTGTAATTATTCAGTTCCTTCATAATTACGACCGCAAGCCCATGAAAATCGCTCCGCGATGGGGCTTGCTCATGGCTGTTCTACATTTTCATACGTCCTATGCAGTAAATGCATAGGACTGTTCTGCGCAGTTACTGAAACGTCATAATCGCCGGCACAATCAATATCACAAGGACAATTCCCAACATAAGTATCATCGGAAAAAGCAGCTTTGTGGCGGCCTCTTCCCCGTATTCCTTCGCCAGATTCTTCCGCTCCTCAAATGCAGCCTCTGCCTCTGTTTCTAAGAGTGCGGTAATTCCCGGGCCTCCTTTGCGCAGATTCTGGCTCAGCAGATTGCCGAGTCTCCGGTAAGAAGGTAATCCGCATCGTTCTCCGAACCGCTCATAGGCCCGTTCTTCTCCAATCCCGCTCTCCATTTCATGACTGGTAACCAGCATTTCCTCATAGGCCGGCATAGGCACAAATGCATCTTCTTTTCTTTTTTCCTGATAAGACAGCGCGATCTTCCTCCATGCACCCTGCAATGTCATTCCTGCCCCCAGAAGAAGCGCCAGTTTGCTGACCAGCTCCGGGTACTCCAGTTCCATCTGCCTGCATCTTTTTTTCTTTCGCTCCTCGGCCCGGCTTCGCTCCATCAGCGGAACCATTCCTGCCAACAACACGCCAAAGAAAAACACCTTCTCCGGCATATGCTCCCCCGGCACACTCCACGAGACCTTATAGCCTCCCACTTCTCCCGGCAGTTCCAGATATTCTGTCCCTGTCTTTTCCCCCTGCTCCTTTAAGCTGCCGGCAAGCTGGCGAAGAAAGGTACCCTCTTCATCCAAAAGCTCCGGAAGCACCCGGAAGTAGAATTCCTCTACCCTGACATATTCACCACAAGTCAGTTCCACCTCCGCTTTCACCAGTTCCCCTTCCTCCGGCAGTTCCTCCGCAATTACATTTCCTTCAAAATCCATAATTTTATAATTATCAAAGTTCCATTCCGCCGTCACCCTTCCGTCCTGATAAACTTCCCGTATGTGCACTGCTCCGCGGATGGCATTGACGGATGCATTATCCCCGGGGAATTCCTTATGTATTTCCTCTGCCGCACCGGAAAGAAGCACATCTGCCTCCTCCTTTGTATAGCTTTGCTCCGGTACTTCCAGAGAATAACTATAATCCTCCAAAAGCCCCTCTGCCGTAAGCTTTAATTCCTGTTCATAGTCTCCTTCGCCGCTTTCATTCCGTGCCAAAGCATTTCCCTCCAGAAGAATGGGATTTTGCTGTTCATACACACCGAGTACCAGTCCCAGAAAAGCCGCTGTCAGCAAAATCAACAGCATTTTTCTTTTTTGCGCAGGCAATTGATTTCTTTTCCTCATCCAAACCAGGATAAATAGCCCCAGTCCTATCCCACATACGATCATAGCCTAGATTCCCCCAATATCTTTTTACGTAACAGTTCAGATACTTAACTGCTACCTTTTTACCAAACTCCTCACATGCAGCGATCCATTCTACACCTAGATGTCCAATATCCGCTCTGACAGCGATCCATTCTACACCCGAATGTCCAATATCCGCTCTGACAGCTTCAATGCCCCCGCATAAACCACCAATGCCGTTGTCATGACAATGACTCCCAAAGCATTTCCATACAGCACCTCCAGAAAATCCCCCGATGAAACATTCAGGTATGCCAAAATTGCCACCGGCATGACATCCATGATCCTGCCCTCCAGCTTTTTTCCGGCCAGCATTGTAGCAATTTCCTGCTCCACAGCAATTCTGCCCGACATCTTTTGTACCGTTGTCCGGATGATTCCCGGAAAATTTCCCCCGCTTCTTTTGGCAAATGAAAATATTTCCGCAAAACTCTCTATGTCCTCGCATCCGCTGCGCGCCGCAAATTCTTCCAGTACCTTTTCAATCGGTCTGTTCATTCGCACTGCTGCATTCAGCTGTGCCAGTTCCACACACATCAGCGAATCTTCACCGTGCAGCTCCCGCAGCTCTTTTTCCGCCTCCCGCCAGGCATTCTCCACTGAATATCCTGCATACAGGGCTGCAGAAAGTGCCTGCATTCCGTCCTTAAATTCCATCAGCAGTCTTGTCTTTCTTTGAAGCATTTTTTCTTTTCTGTAACTTTTCCACACCACGATGTACACCGGAGTCACAAGCACCAGGGCAAGCCAGGAGCGATAGAACAGCCAGGCTAAAACCCCTGCCACAACAATGCTTGCCACAACACAGCCTAAAATTTCTCTGCCGATGCAATTATATTTTCTGTAATCCATCCTTCTTCTCCCTTTTGCCCTGAGGACATAACTTCTTAGCCTCTCACTGCCTGTCCTACTCATTCTCCGGAAATGTAACTCCAGCAAGACTGCATTTCTCTGTATGAATGAGTCTCCCCCTGCGAACCAGTTGTCCACAGACCTTGCCCTTAGAGCTTCCTTTTTCCACAAAACAAAAGAGTTCATTGAGCATAATTTCCCCCTCCGAGATTCCTTCCACCTCCGCAATGCTTAAAACTTTTCTGCTTTTATCCCGCAGTCTTCCAAGATGTACCAGAATGTCAATGCCGGAAGCAATCTGACTGCGAATCGCCGCCAGCGGCAGCTCCATCCCCATAAGGACCATCGTCTCAAGACGCCCCAGCATATCCCTGCTGGAATTGGCATGGCCGGTGGACAGGCTGCCGTCATGACCGGTATTCATCGCCCACAATACATCCAATGCCTCCGCGCCGCGGCACTCTCCCACGATAATCCGGCTGGGCCGCATTCGCAATGCAGTCCGAATCAAATCCCGGATGGTGACCGGCACCACTTCCGGCGTGTTCCTGTTTCTGGTTTCAAGACGCACCAGATTCGGCTTGTCCAAAAGCTGCAGCTCCGCTGAATCTTCAATGGTAATAATCCGTTCTTCCCCGGGAATATACTGCGAAAGCGCATTCAAAAAGGTGGTTTTTCCGGAACCCGTACCACCGGAGATAAAAATATTGTACCCGGCCTCCACCAGCACTTTAAGCGCCTCCGCAGCTTCCAAAGTCAATGTTTCCATGGCAATCAGATCCGCCATACGAATGGGTTCCCGGGGGAATTTCCGGATCGATATAGCAGAACCGTCTAACGCAATGGGCTCTAACACAATGTTGACTCGGGAACCATCCGAAAGACGGGCATCCACAATCGGTGATGCCTCATTTACCATCCGGTTACTGCCTCCCACAATCTGC
>JAGASC010000035.1 GCA_017621905.1 Roseburia sp. | reverse complement strand
TCGCATCTGCTTCCGGCGGCGCCGCTTCCTCCTGTGAAGTCTTCGCTTCCGAAGATAGCTCTGCTGCCTCTGTCTCTGCTTCTGCTACTTCCACTTTTTGTTTTCTTGTCTCTCTTCTCCGTCTTCGTCTCGCTCCAGATCTTGTTTTCTCCGGTTGCTCATTTGCGGATTCCATTACCGTATCCTCCTGCGTGGATACCGCACCGGTTTCCTCTGCGGCTACCTCTGTCGTTTCTGCCGCTTCTGCTAATTCTGTGTCTTCCGGAACCCCGGCTGCACCCTGTGCCAGCTCCGCGGCATCTGCCGCAAGCTGCTCTGCTGCCATCTTAAATCCTGTCTCAGTCTCTGTTTTCTCCGCAACCTCTGCCGCTACTTCTTCTGTCTTTGTGGATTCCTCCATGGAAATCTTCTCGATGTCCGCACCACTGCGGCGAAGCCTGCCCGTCGCCTGCCGGAAACATTCTTTGCCGTTTAAACGGCGCACCTTTTTTTTCTGGCTGGACCAGTAACGCACTGCTGCATCAAATCCGGTGTCCGTGGAAATAATAACGTACTCGCATTCCTCGTCTGCGCGCAGCCTGTAACCAAGCTCCGTCACCAACTGGAAGTCCAGCGCATTTCTTCCCTCGAAACACTTGATAAATATGGGGTTCTTTTCCGTTTCCTTGAGAAGTCTTACATTCTCATAGCCCATATGGGGACTTTGCTGCGTATAGAATACCACGACTTCCTCATCCGGCAATGATGAGGCGAGCAATGGTACCCATACGTCTCCTACATTTTCACTGTCAACTAAATATACTTTCTTCATTTCATTGTTGACCGGCTGTAATCTTATATATTATAGCACAGCTTGCGCCCTGTGCACAATAGGGGGTTTTTTGCGCAAAAAAAAGACAGCCTGTCGATCAGCTGCCTCTTTTAGGAGAAGGTATTTTTACTATGGGGTTAGTAAAAACTATATATAATGTATTGGGGGGTTTTTACATTTATTATAATAGCACGGTTCCACCGATAAGTGTTCACAAAGTTAACAAAATTGCGTTTTTGTTTTTATTCAAATTATATAGTACCTTTGGACTACTTCTTTTTTCTTTGCACCAAAATTTTACAATTCATTTCATAAAAATCTTTTTTATTTTATAATTCGATTTTTTCTACCGGCATGTCTTACTTGATTTTTCCTTTGATACGCTGCAGGGCATTGTCAATAGTCTTGGGGCTTTTTCCCATTTTTTCTGCAATCTGCTGATAATTAAGGCCGGAAAGATATTCGTCCAACACCTGACGCTCCATGGTACTTAAACGCTCTTTTAATTTTTCCCAGAAGGACTGGACATTTTCCTGGTCAATGATGAGTTCCTCCGGATTATACAAATCGCCCGACATAAGTGTTTCCGCCAGTGTCTTTCCTTCCTCGTCATCTTTCGAATAAAAGGACACATATGTGTTTAGGGGGGTATGTTTCTTCCGGTTGGAGGCCTCCACTGCACTGTAGATCTGCCGTGTCACGCACAATTGGGCAAAACTGGAAAAACCTGTCTCTTTGCCGGTATCATAATCTCGAATTGCCTTAAAAAGTCCGATCATTCCCTCCTGAATCAAATCATCGGTGTCACCGCCAATCAAGTACATGGCGTTGGCCTTTTTTCGCACCAAAGGTTTGTATTTATCCAGAATATAATCCATCACCTTTGCATCTCCGCCCCGCAGCCGATCGATCAACTGCTCATCGGTTAAATTCTGATATTCCGCCATACAAATCGCCCCTCCTTTCTAGCGCGCAAACCACTCTATTTGCCAAACCACTCTATTCGCCAAGTTTCTCTACCTGCTAAACCACTCTATTCGCCAAGCCTCTCTATTTGCTAAGCTTCTCTATTCGCCAAGCCTCTCTATTTTCCAAGTCTCTGTCTCACGATTTCGTAAGCAAGTACTCCGGTTGCTACGGACGCATTCAAAGAATCGATGTCACCCTTCATCGGAATGGAAGCCACGAAATCACAGTTCTCCCGCACCAGTTTGCTGACGCCTTCGCCTTCATTGCCCACAACCAGGCCTATGGGCCCCTTTAAATCCAGCTGGTACATTTCCGTTCCGCCCATGTCTGCGCAGACAAACCAGATGCCCCTCTCCTTCAATTCCTTGATGGTAGTGCTCAAATTTGTAACCTTTGCCACCGGTGTGTAGTTGATGGCTCCGGCAGAGGTTTTGGCCACCGTTGCCGTAAGTCCTACCGCTCTGCGTTTTGGAATGATGACGCCGTGGGCTCCCGCCAGGTTTGCTGTTCGGATGATGGCGCCAAGGTTGTGGGGATCTTCAATGTTATCCAACAGGAAAATAAATGGCGGTTCACCCTTTGCCTCGGCTGCCGCAAGAATATCCTCCACCTCAGCGTACTCATAGGCTGCTGCCATTGCAATGACACCCTGATGTTTTTTGGTTTCGGAAAGCTGATCCAGCCGCTCCTTATCCACAAAATTTATTATGGTGTCATGCTTTTTTGCTTCCCTGACGATGGTGCGCACCGGGCCGTCCTGACAGCCGTCCAGTACATATAGTTTGTCAATTGTTTTGCCGGAACGCAAGGCTTCCAACACAGCATTGCGCCCTTCTATTTTTAATTCTTCGTATCCCATATACTCTCCTTTACAGTCTCAAATTCAATCCTTCTACACCAGCCTTTACCAGTTCCACCAGCCGCGGAAACTCATCCTTTAAATACAGCCAGCCCATCAGTGCCTCAAAGCCGGTAGCCTTCCGATAGTCCGTCATGGTGGCATTTTTCGCCATGGTAGGGGATTTGGCGTTTCTGCCGCGACGGTACACATCTTCCTCCTCTTCGGTGAGCAAAGGTAACAATATCTCCATCATTTCCGACTGGGTGTGGGCTTTTACAATCTGGCTTGTCCTCTTATGTAGTTCTCCCGCTCTGGTGTTGCCTTTGGCAACTACCACAGAGCGGATGACCAGATCATAAATTCCATCCCCGATATAAGCCAGTGTCAGCGGTGAATAGGTCCGGATGTCTACGTCTGATATCTGAAACTGCTCTTTTAAATATGAATCAATTCCTTTTTCCATTCTAATCTTCTTCCTAATTATTGTATCTGCCAGATAACTCCCTCTCTGGTATCTTTGATCATGATACCTTTCGCTGCCAGTTCATCGCGGATCGCGTCTGCTTTTGCAAAATCTTTTGCTTTTTTTGCTTCTTTTCTCTCCTCGATTTTAGCAAGGATATAGTTCTCTAATTCAGCATCCACCGCTTTATTTTCCTCCGGCTTTTCCACCTTCGCTGTGGTAAGGTTCAGAGAAAGTACACGATCGAAGTCCTCCACCAACGCAAATTTGGTAGCGTCGCTCATGTCAGCCTTCAGTAAATCATAGACAATCGTAATTGCCATAGAGGTATTTAAGTCGCTCGCAAGGGCATCCTCGAATTTTACCTTGTATTCGTTAAAACGCTCCTGTTCTACCGCACCGTCCTTCTTTAAATCTGCAATCCTTTTCACCAGTTTGTTGTAGGCTGCAACCATGTTGTCCAGCGCCTCGAAAGAAAACTCTAACGGTTTTCTATAGTGGGACTGTAAGCAGAACATACGGTACGCCATCGGGTCATATCCCTTCTTTTCCAACAGGGAAACGGTGAGAAAATCTCCTTTGGATTTGCTCATTTTGCCGGATTTGTCGTTTAAGTGGTTTACATGGAACCAGTAATTACACCATTTATGTCCCAGATAACTTTCAGATTGAGCAATTTCGTTGGTGTGATGCGGGAAAATATTATCCACGCCGCCGCAGTGAATGTCCATGTATTCGCCCAAATGCTTCATACTAATGCAGGAGCACTCGATGTGCCAGCCGGGATAACCAACGCCCCAGGGACTTTCCCATTTCAAGGCCTGGTCTTCAAATTTGGATTTGGTGAACCAGAGTACGAAGTCATTTTTATTTTTCTTGTTGGCATCCTCCTCCACGTCATCGCGAACACCTACCAACAGTTCTTTTTCGTTCTGGGAAGAAAATACGTAGTAATCCTCCAATTTGGAAGTGTCAAAATACACATTGCCGCCGGCCACATAGGCATAGCCTTTCTCCAGCAACGCCTCCACCATATGGATAAATTCTGAAATGCAGTTGGTTGCCGGCTCTACCACATCCGGAGTCTTAATATTTAATTTCTTGCAGTCGTCAAAAAATGCATCGGTATAAAACTGGGCAATTTCCATGACTGTCTTGTGCTCGCGCTTTGCGCCCTTTAACATTTTGTCCTCACCGGTATCTGCATCAGAAGAAAGGTGGCCTACGTCTGTGATGTTCATGACACGCTTTACATCATAGCCTACGTAGCGTAGGGATTTTTCCAGTACGTCCTCCATGATGTAGCTTCTTAAATTCCCGATATGGGCGTAGTGGTATACGGTAGGCCCACAGGTGTACATGGCAACTTTGCCGTCTTCGTGGGGGATGAAGCTCTCCACGTTTCTCGAAAGGGTATTGTAAAATTTAAATTTGTTCTCCATTTGTAATCCTCCAATTAAAACATTTGTTTTCTTTACTATTTGGGAATGCTCTCTGCAGCTCCCGTAAGTAGCCGCACCGTTTTTTCTAATTCCAGAAGACGGTTGGTGAGTTCCGAATTCTCTCGCTGCAATACTGTAATATCTTCTTTGACCGGATCCGGCAAATGACACTGGTCCATGTCGATGCGCGGTATCTTTACATTGTCGCGTTTGACAATTCTGCCGGGCACACCCACCACTGTACAGTTGGGCGGAACCTCCTCTAATACCACGCTTCCGGCGCCGATTTTGGAATTTTCCCCTACAGTGAAGGATCCGATGATTTTGGCTCCGGCACTGATCATTACGTTATCGCCGATGGTCGGGTGACGTTTTCCTGTCTCTTTTCCCGTACCGCCTAGGGTCACGCCCTGATAAAGGGTGACGTTATCGCCCACGATGGCAGTCTCACCGATAATCACACCGCTGCCGTGGTCGATGAAAAATCCTTTTCCAATGGTTGCCCCGGGATGGATTTCGATACCGGTTTTTCGTGCAGCCCGCTGTGACACTAGTCTTGCACGGAAAAAATGTCCCCTTTCGTACAACTTGTGCGCCCTTCTATAACTTAGCATAACACGAAAGCTTGGATAAAGCAAAACTTCTAATGGCGATTTTATCGCCGGGTCTCTTTCCTGAATCACTTGAAATTCTTCTTTGATATATTTTATGATACCCATTTTATAATTTGCCACGCTCCTTTCCTGATTCATATCGATTCACTGATTGCTATAAATTCAAAAAAGCGGATTACTCCCTCTCATAAGAGACGAAATAATCCGCGGTTCCACTCTATTAAAAATCATATCTTACAAATGATTTTCACTT
Source organism: Roseburia sp. (assembly GCA_017621905.1). Lineage (GTDB taxonomy): Bacteria > Bacillota > Clostridia > Lachnospirales > Lachnospiraceae > Roseburia. The sequence continues at coordinate 3,808 of JAGASC010000035.1, read as the reverse complement.
GATACACGTAACGTGTGTCATACGAACCGGACTACTGAATATAGGTCCATCAACCCTCATCTTTTTCATCCGACCAGCTCCCGGAGGCACTTCAAAAATCTCTTTCCCAAAGCTGCTTTCAGCCGGTGACAGCTTCTCTCTGGGGGACGCCTGACTTTCTACTCTTTCCGTTCGACGCTTTTTCTTCTATTGAATTTTGGGTGAATTTCTCAATAATTTCTTCCAGCAATAATTTTTTCTAAGTAGTTTCCAATATATGTTCTGATATCCGCATCGCTCTTTATAGTTTATGCAGTTTTCGCCCATTTGTCAACATTTTATTGCTGATTTTCGTATTTCATTCGGTGTCATGCCATATTTTTTCTTAATCATTTTAGTCATCTGACCACTATCGGCAAATCCGCACATCATAGCAATCTCCATGCAGCTGTAATCTGTTGTACGCAGCAAATGGCTGGCATTTTCCAGGCGGACTTTCATCAGATAATTCTGTGGGTAAAGACCAAATTCTTCTGCGAACAGGTGTCGAAATCTGTCGCTGCTGTAACAGGTCATTTTCGCCAGCTCGCCCACCGATATGTCCTGCATATAATTTTCCTCAATATATCTTTTACAATATGCAAGATTCTTAACGCAATTGCTTTCTCCCGTGTTTTTTCGCTCAAGAAAAGCCAGAATCTCCTGAATTTTCAAGGATATGATTTTCTCGTAACCCCACTCCTGATTTCTTACTTCTTCCACAATATCACAAAACAAGGATTTCACTTCGTTCATATTATTCCAGACTCCATCCGGGAGTGAAGCATGAGCTTCAAAGCCAAAGAACATAACATTTGTACCGGCCAAATGATTTTCGCTGTGTAAGATTCCCTGATGAATCAACGCGACGCTTGCCGGGGCAAATATATATTTTTCACCGCCAATCTCGGTCTCTCCCTGGGCTGTATCCCCATAGAATACAAGTTCCTTACATTCATGACTATGAGGGGCAATATAACCGTCCTTCCCCCGATAATCGCTGTGGCAAAAAATAAGCTTAGCCATAGTGCTCCACCTTTCCCGCTGCCTATGCGCACTCCGCTTTGCTCCGGCGCGTATAATGTCTGTCGACATTATATCATATCCACTCCTTTTCTGCCTAGCGTATGTTTTCTTTTTTTAGCCTATTTATCCAAAAATTGTGACCCCAAAATACTTCTATATGCAGCAACTATTTTTGTATAATTTTTCTAACAAAATAACAAAATAAGGAGTATGATCACATGACCACAGAACAATATCTCAAAAACCTAAAAGTACCAACAACCAAAGTGGATGTCGTAATCGACACCGATACCTTTAATGAAATTGATGATCAGTTTGCCGTTTCTTATCTTATGGCTTCTTCGGACAAGCTGAACTTAAAGGCTCTCTATGCCGCACCATTTTTTAATCATCATTCTGAATCTCCAAGGGACGGTATGCGAAAGAGCTACGAGGAAATTCTCCGTCTTTTGGAGCTGACGGGCAGACGTGAATTTATCCCTGTTACTTACAAGGGTTCCGAAACCTATCTGCCGGATGAGAAAACCCCTGTCATTTCCGACGCAGCCGAAAATCTTGTGGAACGCGCGATGCAGTATAGTTCTGAAAAGCCATTGTATGTAGTGGCAATCGGTGCCATCACGAATGTGGCCTCCGCTTTGCTTATCAAACCGGAGATTGCAGAACGTATCGTCCTTGTCTGGCTGGGCGGCCATGGCCGGGAATTCCACGACAACAAGGAATTTAACTTACATCAGGATATCGCTGCTGCCAGAGTCATTTTTAAAAGCGGTACACCGGTGGTCCAGCTGCCATGCATGGGCGTGGTAAGCAGTTTTTCCGTTCCTTATGTGGAGTTAGAACACTATCTGCGCGGAAAAAATGCCCTGTGTGATTTCCTGGTAGACCGGGTAAGAGATGAAGTGGCATCTTATTCTGAGGGGCTTGCTGTAAGCCGCGTACTTTGGGATGTAACAGCCGTTGCCTGGCTGCTGAACGATGACAACAAATTTATGCTGGCAAGGTTAGATACGCTTCCGGTTCCGGAATACGACGGGCTTTGCGCTTATGATCACAGCAGATTGATTCAGTATGTATATCATATCAATCGTGACACTCTGGCAACAGATCTATTTATGAAACTTACTGGCGGAAAATGCTTTGATTGAAAGGAAGAATATCCAAATGAAAAAAATAGTTGTAATCGGAAGTCTCAACATGGACTTAATTACTCAAACCGAAAAACTCCCTGTAATGGGAGAAACCATAAGTGGTATTGCATTTAAAACCGTATGCGGAGGCAAAGGCGGAAACCAGGCTTGTGCTGCGGCAAAGTTGGGCGGAAATGTAACAATGCTTGGCTGTGTGGGAGAAGATGTATTTGGTCAGGAACTGCTGGCCTGCCTAGAAAAAGTCGGGGTAGACTGCAGCAAAGTCAGAATCTGCGAAGGAATGGAATCCGGAACTGCTTCTATTACCGTTTATCAGGGGGATAATTCCATTATTATCATCCCGGGAGCCAACGGCGTTGTTTCCATTGAATACATAGAGGAGCATCTTTCCTGTATCAAGGAGGCTGACTTTATCATGCTGCAGCTGGAAATACCATTAGAAACTGTGGAATATATTATTTCTTATGCAGCAAAAGAAAAGATTCCCGTTATGCTGAATCCTGCTCCCGCAAAGGAACTGCCCGATACAGTATTCCGGCAAACAGAATATATGATTGTCAATGAGACGGAATGCGAATTCTATACAGGAGTATCAATCCACACCATTGAGGAAGCGAAAGAAGGCCTCAGGCATCTGAGGGCCAAAGGTATTCAGAATGGTATTGTAACACTGGGAAGCCAGGGGGCTGTTTTTAACTGTGGAGATGAAATTTTCCATGAACCCGCGAAGAAAGTGACTGCCGTGGACTCCACTGCGGCCGGAGATACCTTTACCGCAGCGATCGTGGTATCACTTTTGGAAGGAAATACCATGCAGGAAGCAATAAAATTTGCCACGAAGGCCAGTGCTATCGTAGTGACCAGAATGGGGGCTCAGACTTCTATTCCCAGCAGGGATGAGCTTTAAGCAAGGCGGCCGCCATTCCCTTTTACTTTACGTAATAGGAAATGGCGACCGCCTTCATTCTCTCATCACAGACACTGTAAACTAACAAAAGACTTGTGCGTCGGGAACTATCTCCGCCTTCAAAAGAATCCTGTCTATTAGTAATCCTATATTTTATGTATGAACAATCCGCTCCGCAGCTTAGGCTCAAACCAGGTGGATTTTGGCGGCATCAACATACCTGCATCTGCCACTGCAAACAATTCCTGAATGGAAGTGGGATACATGGCAAAAGCCACCTTGCTGTCTGTTTTCACCCTGTGTTCCAACTCTTCAAGTCCACGGATGCCTCCCACAAAATCAATCCTTTTGTCAATTCTTGGATTACCGATTCCCAATACCGGCGACAAAAGCTTCTCCTGCAAAATAGACACATCCAATCCCGCTACAGGGTCTGCATTTTTGTCCGCTTCCCGGATTTGGCAGCAATACCACCGGTCTTCCAGAAGCATGGAAAATTCGCCCTTTTTCTTCGGGTGATGTTCCTCTCCGTCTATCAGCGCAACCTCAAAAATCTCTTTTACTTTCTCTAAAAACATCTCCGGGCTATTCCCATTTAAATCCTTCACCACCCGGTTATAGTCCATAATCATCAGCTGTTCATCCGCAAACAGCACCGACAGGAAATAATTAAACTCTTCCGTTCCATCATATCCGCCCTGCTGTG
>JAGASC010000034.1 GCA_017621905.1 Roseburia sp. | reverse complement strand
AACTTCAACAGTGACTGCTTTACTGCTTCCACACTACCCTGAACATCCGCCTTGATAATCAGATTCAGTTCTTTCAGATTACCCTCCTGAATCTTGGAGAACAGATCCTCCAGTGACATCTTTGCCTTTGTTTCCTCTAGCATCTTCACTCTGTTCTGTGCAATAAATGTCTCTGCATAAGTCTTTGCTTCCTTATCATTATCATGACAGATGAAAATCTCTCCTGCATTCGGCACATCATTCAGTCCCAAAATTTCAACAGGCGTAGACGGAAGAGCTTCCCTTACTCTTCTTCCCTTGTCATCAATCATGGCACGTACTTTACCGTGAGAAGCACCTGCTGAAATGAAATCTCCTACATGCAGGGTTCCCTTCTGAACCAGCACCGTTGCCACAGGTCCACGTCCCTTATCCAGCTCAGCCTCAATAATAAGACCTCTTGCCTTACGATCCGGATTGGATTTCAGCTCCAGTACATCTGCAGAAAGCAGAATCATCTCCAGAAGCTCTTCGATACCTTCACCTGTCTTTGCCGAAACATTGGCAAAGATCGTCTGGCCACCCCAGTCTTCCGGAATCAGCTCATATTCGGACAATTCCTGTTTTACGCGGTCTACATTGGCACCCGGCTTATCAATCTTATTCACTGCAACAAGAATTTCAATTCCTGCTGCTTTGGCATGATTAATTGCCTCTACCGTCTGTGGCATAACACCATCATCAGCTGCAACAACCAGAATGGCAATATCCGTGGAATTTGCACCACGCATACGCATGGAAGTAAATGCTTCATGACCCGGCGTATCCAAAAATGTAATCTGACGTCCGTCAATCGTTACGGTATAAGCACCAATATGCTGTGTAATACCTCCTGCTTCACGATCCGTAACATTTGTTTTACGGATTGCATCTAACAGGGATGTCTTACCATGGTCAACATGACCCATAACACAGATTACAGGAGGTCTTGAAACCAGATTCTCCGGTGCTTCCTCTTCCTCTTTTAAAAGTTCTGCGATAACATCTACCTTTTCCTCATGCTCGCACATGATTTCGTAATCAAGCGCAATCTCTTCCGCACGTTCAAAGGGAATCTCCTGGTTAACCGTTACCATTTCGCCCTGCATAAACAGCTTCTTCACAATTGCAGACGGCTGGATCTTCATCTTATCGGCAAGATCCTTAATGGTAATTTCATCAGGAATCACAATTGTCTTAATATCTTCAACAACTTCTTCCTTCTTCTTTTCCGGTTTAATAAATCTACCCGCCTTATTGTTACGACCTTTTCCTAATGTAAAATCGCCATCCTCTTCATAAAGCTGGTCTTTCTTGCTCCTCTTATCCTTATCCTGGCTATTATTTCTTCTTTCCTCACGATGCTTTTCTGTGGAATCGGCAATCGGTGCCTCGGCTGCAAATGGTTTTCCGCCGGGTCTTGCACCGGTTCTCTGTCCTCCCCACTGATCGCCGGAACGTCCTGCGCCAAAACGATTGTCCGGTCTTCCACCATCACGTCCGTCTCTTCTTTGAGCACCATCTCCATTCCTGAAATCGCTTCCGCCATATCTGGATCCGCCTTCAGAATTCCCACGGTAACCGCCTTCACCACGATTTCTGTCATTTCCTCTTGGAGCATTATTGTTGCGGTCTCTATAAGGTCCATTTTGCCCCGGACGTCTGTCAGACTGCTCTCCTCTACCCGGAAAAGGTCTGTTATTTCTCGGATTCTGCAAAGGTCTGCCCTGCGGCTGGTTTGCAGAATATGGTCTGTTCTGATTCTCCTGCTGTGCCACTGTTTCTGTACGGTTCACAGCAGTCTGATTCTCTGCTGCACGTACTCTTTCTTCCCGTGCTGCCTCCTGCTCTTCCTGCAGTGCCTTCTTTCTTTCTTCCTGCATTCTCTGATTTGTTGCTGCAGCAGCATAGTCCATCATATTTTCTCTTGGCTTGATCGGTCCGTTGGAACGGCCATAACGGTCTGTACGCTGGCCCCCATTCTGTGGACGGTACGGATTCTGACCGCGTCTGTCACCCTGAGGTGCAGGACGTGCTCCTCCCTGCCGGTTCTGGCTTTCACTGCCAACAATAATAATATTTCTTTTCTTTAATGGACGATCCTTACCCTGTTCTACTCTGGGAGAGTCTGCCGCTTTCTGTTCAGCTGCAGCAGAAGCATTTTCTTTTGTATTCTCTGTAGACACTGTTTTTTCCTCACGTACTGTATTTTCAACGGATCCCTTCTTTTCTGTATCACCTTCCGTCATGCCGGTGCGTCGGTACCCCATTGCTGCCAGCTTTTTATGCAGGAATTCTTCTTCCTCGTCTGTAAGACCACTCTGGGCTTTCTTATTTTCAATCCCATGCTCCTGCAATAATTCAATTACCTTGCTGTTTTCCAGTCCATCATATTCCTTGGAAAAAACACTGATTCTTTTTGCCATATATACTACTCCCTCCCGTTATTTATGGAATCAACAATCTGTTTCTGAATTGCCCCGGCAAGACCGGAGTCGGTTACCGCAATGGATACTCGCATTTCTTTTCCGATTGCGCGCCCCAATTCTTCCCTTGTACCGATTACTGCCATCGGTATATGACGAAATCTGCACATATCACTAAATTCTTTCCTGGTATTTGCAGATGCGTCCACCGCAACAAGAACCAGACGGGCATTTCCATCTTTGATACTGTTTTCTACCATAAAACCGCCGCTTACCAGGTTTCCGCCTCGCTGTGCAAGACCCAGCAGTGAATAAATCTTATTGTTTGCCACTCGATGTTAACTCCTCCATAAATAACTCATATACCTGATCAGGGATCGCCATCTGAAATGACCTCTCCAATCCTTTTGTTTTTTTAGCTTTATCAAGGCATTCTCCATTCTTACAAAGATATGCACCTCTACCGTTTTTCTTTCCGGTAAGATCCAGGGAGAACGCACCTGATGCATCTCTTATCACACGCATCAGTTCTTTTTTATCTTTCATCTCACCACAGCCAACACATTTACGCTGCGGGATTTTTTTAGTTTTCATCATCTGCTTCTCCGTCTATAGGCGTTTCAGAAGCTGCCGCATACTCTGCACTTTCAGCCTCCATATAACTATCATCGGAATATTCTTCATCATACGCTTCATCATATTCTTCATCGTACCCATCATCGTACTCATCATCGCCCATATAATCTTCGATACGGAATCCGTAAGCATCCTTTGCCTGTGTTTCTGACTTAATATCTATTTTATAATTGGTCAGCTTTGCAGCAAGTCTTGCATTCTGTCCTGCCTTTCCGATTGCAAGGGAAAGCTGGGCATCCGGAACAACAACATTGGCTGTTCTTTCTTCCGGATCAGCAAATACATTGATGATCTCTGCCGGTGAAAGTGCATTACGAATCAGATTACCCGGATTTTCATCCCAACAGATTATATCGATCTTCTCACCATTTAATTCATTTACGATTGCCTTTGCACGGTCACCCTTAACGCCGACGCATGCCCCTACCGGATCCACATTCGGGTCCTTGGAATAAACTGCCATTTTTGTACGGCTGCCCGGTTCTCTGGCAATACTCATAATCTCAACGGTACCATCCTGAATCTCTGTAACCTCTGCTTCAAACAATCTCTTGACCAGATCCGGATGTGTACGGCTTACGGTAATCTTGGAGCCCTTGGATACATTACGTACCTCCAATACATATACCTTGATTCTGTCGTTTGGTCTTAACACCTCACCCGGCACCATTTCAGACTCCATTAACAGTGCATCGGCTTTTCCGAGATTGATGCTCCAGTTTCTACCTACACGGCGCTGAACCACACCTGTTGTAATGTCCTTCTCCAGTGAATGGAACTGGTTATAGATTACATTCCTTTCTTCCTCACGAATCTTCTGGGTAATGACATTCTTTGCATTCTGTGTTGCAATACGGCCAAATTCCTTGGAATTAATCTCCACATCTACCGTACCACCCACTTCTGCATTGGGATCGATCAGTCTTGCTTCCTCCAGAGAAATCTCGATGGCCGGATCCATAACATCCTCTGCCAGTTCAATAATTTCCTTGGTAGCAATCACATGATAATCGCAGGTCTCATAATCAATATCAATCCTGATATTATCAGCACTCTTAAAATGATTCTTGCATGCGGTTACAAGGGAATTACTGATTGCTTCAAATAAAGCCTCTTTGCTGATTTCCTTTTCTTTCTCCAGAATCTCCAATGCATCCATTAACTCTTTGTTCATTTTACTTTCCTCCTGAATTAAAAATCTAACGTCAATCGTATTTGTGCGATTTTATTTCTTTCAATCTGCCGCTCCTGATTATCTTCGTCTGTAATCACAATTACCTTCTTATCAAATGTTTGCAATGTACCGGTCAGCTCCTTCTGTCCGTTCTCTGCTTCATACAGCTTGACAATAACTTCTTCTCCGATACTGTTCTGTAAATGCCTGTCTTTTTTTAGCTGTCTTCCAAGCCCCGGACTGCTGACCTCCAGAATATATGCATCCTGAATCAAATCTTCCTGATCCAGTGCTGTCGAAAATTCCCTGCTGACATTTTCGCAGTCATTGATATTTACGCCACCGGGTTTATCAATATAGGCCCGTAAATACCATTCTTTCCCTTCCTTTACGTATTCCACATCATAAATCGATACCTGATGTGCTTCGGCAATGGGCTGCAGAAGTTCCTCCGCTCTTGACTCATAATCTTTTTTTCCGGCCATTTTCTCACCTTTTATACTATTTTTTTACTATGAATAAGAGTAGGCTCTCGCCTACTCTTGTCAAACACTTCATACATCTTCTAGATAGTAACATCTTTTTTTAAGAAATGCAAGTATTTTCCAATAATTCTTAGGGTTAAATAAATGGAGATCTGTAAAATGCCATACCGGAGAGATCTTCTTCAATTCTAAGAAGCCTGTTGTATTTTACCACCCGGTCGCTTCTGCAGGGGGCACCGGTCTTGATCTGTCCTGCATTTAAAGCCACCGCAATGTCTGCAATGGTAGAATCCTCCGATTCCCCGGAACGGTGGGAAATCACTGCACGATACCCTGCTCTGTGAGCACATTCCACCGCATTAAATGCCTCTGTCAGCGTCCCAATCTGATTGACCTTTACTAAAATTGCATTGGCAGCTCCAAGAGTGATTCCCTGTTTTAACCTTTTTTCATTGGTTACAAACAAATCATCCCCGACCAGCTGTACCCGATTTCCCAGCCGTCTGGTCAGCTCCTTCCAACCGTCCCAGTCTTCCTCATCCAGCCCATCCTCAATGGATCTGATTGGATACCGATTACAAAGCTGTTCATACAATGTGATCATTTCCTCCGTTGTTCTGATCACGCCAAGCCTTTTCGTATCTTCCGTTCCGGCATAGATTCCTTCTTTTGTATTGGCAGGATCGATTCCGCGTTCCCTTTTTAACACCTCTGATTCACCGGGGAAATAATACATGCCCGAATTATCCTCATGAAGCTCTGATGCCGCAGCATCCATGGCAAATACGATATCTTTGCCGCATTCATATCCGGCTGCGCCAACTGCTCTTTCCAGATAATCAAATACTTCAAATGCATCCTTTAAGTCAGGTGCAAAACCTCCCTCATCACCAACTGCCGTTGCCTTTCCATCCTTTGCAAGGATTTTTTTCAGGCTGTGATACACCTCCGTTCCCATACGAAGTGCATCAGAAAAAGAGTCTGCCCCAACCGGCATTATCATAAATTCCTGAAAATCTATGGTATTCTTTGCATGCACTCCCCCATTTAAAATATTCATCATCGGTGTCGGCAGAATCTTTGCATTCGTACCGCCAAGATACCTGTAAAGCGGAAGCCCCAGTGCCTTAGCGCAGGCTCTGGCATTGGCCATGGATACAGCAAGAATTGCATTGGCTCCCAGCCTGCTCTTATTCTCTGTCCCATCAAGCTTTATCATCATCTCGTCAATCAATGGCTGGTTCAGACCATTTTTTCCAAGCAGACATTCGCTGATCTCTGTATTTACATTTTTCACTGCATGAAGAACGCCCTTGCCGCCATACCGTTTCCCCCAGACCACTCTGGTATCATCGGTGACGGAATCCTGCTGTTTTAACATTGCGTCCCTTAACTCCACTGCCTCAAACTTACCTGTGGATGCGCCCGATGGCACAATCGCCGAAGCAGTATATTGATTACATACGGTTACAGAAGCCTCCACGGTAGGATTCCCCCTGGAATCCAGCACTTCCCTTGCATGTACCTTTGTTATCTCCATTTCATGCATGACAAAACCCTCCAAATCGTTTTCTGTTATTGTTGGCGATTTGGAGGGTTCTATTCACTTTTTCCGCAAATTCAGATGTTCGTTTTCACAACAACATGTCAGCTTGTGCAAATAAGATGTTTGATTTTCCTTGTGCTAAACGCTTCAATGAGCCTATATGCTTGTAAATCGTGTTCAGCAATGGCTTCCACGATTTACAGAGTCTCATTTTGGCAGCACAAAAGTCAATCAAACAGTCTTATTTTGTGCAAGTCGACATCGTAGAATGATTAAATGAACTATTAACACCTATTAGTTTTTCTTGATTAATAAAGATTTTCCTGTCATTTCCACAGGCTGCTCCTTACCCATGATCTCAATCAGGGTCGGAATAATGTCTGCGAGGCATCCGCCCTCACGAAGAGTATAAGACGGATCATAATTAACCAGAATAAACGGAACCGGATTGGTTGTATGGGCAGTGAACGGTGCGCCTGTCTCATAATCAACCAGCTGTTCTGCATTACCGTGATCTGCGCAGATAAACATTGCACCGCCATTTTTCTTAATAGCTTCCACTGCACGTCCTACACACTCATCAACGGCTTCCACTGCCTTGATTGTTGCATTCTCCACGCCGGTATGTCCTACCATGTCCGGATTTGCAAAATTGATAATAATCACATCATAGGTTCCGCTTTCAATTGCTTCCACCAGCTTATCACATACGCCATAAGCACTCATTTCCGGCTTAAGATCATAGGTTGCCACTTCCTTGGGAGAAGGTACCAGCACGCGATCTTCTCCGGGATTCGGTTCTTCCACACCACCGTTAAAGAAGAACGTAACATGAGCATATTTCTCTGTTTCAGCAATTCTTGCCTGTGTCATATTGTTTGCTGCCAGCCATTCACCAAAGGTGTTGGTTACTGCAATCTTATGGAATGCAATCTCCTTGTTGGGAATCGTCGGATCATATTCAGAGAAGCAGACAAATTTAAGGTTCAGTCTCTTTTCTCTGGAAAATCCGGTAAATTCGTCATCACAGAATGCTCTGGTGATCTCTCTTGCACGATCCGGTCTGAAGTTGAAGAAAATAACAGAGTCTCCATCCCCAATGGTTGCAACCGGCTTACCATTCTCCATAACAACCGTAGGCTTTACAAATTCATCTGTTTCTTCTCTGTCATAAGAAGCCTGAATACCTTCTGCAGCACTGTCAGCTGTAAGTCCCTCTCCCTTTGTCAGGGCAAGATATGCTTTCTCCACACGATCATAGTTGTTATCACGGTCCATTGCATAATAACGTCCCGTTACGGTAGCGACCTTACCAACCCCTATCTTCTTCATCTCATCTTCCAATGCAATTACAAAATCCTTACCACTTGCAGGCGGTGTATCACGTCCATCTAAAAATGCATGCACATAAACTTTGGAAAGGCCGTTTCTCTTTGCCAGCTCCAACAGTCCATACAAATGGGTATTGTGGCTGTGTACGCCACCATCGGAAAGAAGTCCGAACATATGAAGTGCGGAATCATTTTTCTTACAGTTTTCAACTGCATTCATCAATGCAGGATTTTCAAAGAAGGTTCCGTCCTGAATCTCTTTGGTGATTCTTGTCAATTCCTGATATACAATTCTTCCTGCACCCATGTTCAGATGACCAACTTCAGAATTGCCCATCTGTCCGTCAGGAAGGCCTACTGCCATTCCACTTGCATTTCCTTTTACAAAAGGATATTCTGCCATCAGCTTGTCCATCACGGGAGTTTTTGCCTGTTTTACAGCGTTACCCTCTGTCTTATCATTCAGGCCATAACCATCCAGAATCATAAGCACTGTTGTTTTCTTTGCCATTACCGTTCTCTCCTTTATTGTTCATATTTTGCTTATTTTTATTAAAAATCTGCTGTCCGTTCCAAATTATACCCTAATTTGATTCCCGTTTCAACCAATCCGCACCATATTTCACAGGATTTTATCATTCCCTAGAAAATAACCGGCTGAAACTGACAGTATATGGGCATTGCAATTCCATAAACCATCCATAACAGCATAAATACGATTACCGCCATAACAAGGATTACACACAAAGCAGCAATCTTTCTGCCAAGCATTGCAGCAGCGGCATCCTTCTTTATAACAACCGCCAGAAGCGGTCGCTTTCCATCATCATCAGTAGTTCCTCCAATCAGCAGACAATGCACCACCCGTTCCATCCCTTTTACCACATACAGCATCACGGGAATCAGAATCGGCATGACATATCTGCCCTGTGCCTGAAAATCTGAAGTATACGCATAATAGACACCTAAAAACAATGTCATAAAGATACAAAACAAGAGATTTACGTGAAAAAATATGCTTTTTCCCGTCTCCTTTTTCCATGCCCACGGAAGCAGAAGCAAATATCCCAGTACACCACCGAAAATCAACAGCTTATAAATCCGGTAAATCCAGATATTTGCAAAAATGGATAATGAGCCATATGCTCCGATAAAGGATGCATACTGAATGGTCAGATAATTTGTTTCCTCCATCATCTGCCAGGGAGTATATCCCATCTGCTGATAAGTCATGCTGGTCAATGGATTGACCTTATCAACTGCGTATAACTCCTGCATTTTTCTTGCAGTACGCAACCCCAGCATATCCCCGTCATATAACAGATAATTACGAAAGAACCACCAGCCGGCTCCAAAAAGAATCACCAACACGATCGGCACGGCATAATGCAACATACTTTTCCAATCATACCGGATCTTGCCATCCTCTTTTTTTCTGATAAAGTACGCCAGACATAACAGAACCGCACTGACAATATAACTGTATGCATTGTAATAGGATAATGCACAAAAGATTACACCGATACACAAAACTGCGCTGTTTTTCAGGCAGAAACCGTCCTGATAAACAGCCACCAATGCATACAAAATCAGTGCCGTTGATAACATCGCCATGGAATCTGTATTTACATACGTATGAAGGAACAGATTCTGCGGCAGATACATAATAAGAAAACAAAACAGCCAGTCCAGATAATATTTTTTCGCCTCTTCGTCAAAGATTCTGCGTGCCAGCCTCCTGACCGTCAGTGCCATCAGAAGTCCGAAAAATACATTCACAAACCGGGCACTATATAGCAGGTATAAATCATTCTCTGTAAACAGCCGGACAAGACGCATTATATAACCCATAAAAATATATGGCAGAACATTATAAAGTGCATAGGAAGAACCATAGCCCGGAATGCGCACCTCCTCATCATAACCGCTTGGAATCGTACCATGTTCACAGATATATTGGGGCACGAGATATCTGGCATGCTCATCCGGTGCATTTGCATAAACAGGCGGCGTGTCTTCCAATGGCTGCATCAGAGCAATGGATGATGCAACAATAAAAAACACAAGAAGATACAAGCCGGTCAGCAGCCATTCCTTTTTCTCTGTCCGTCCGGATGTTTTATTTACCTCACCCGATTTTCCCATGTTTCCACCCTTCTTCTTTCCGATTATCATCATATCTGTTCCTTTTCTCCACCATTATTATATGGTTCCCGGACACCATCGTCAATATGAAATAAAGGGTTCTCCATTGCAGTCTTACAACAGAAAACCCTTTTGATTTCAGCACACTCAAATGCTGTTACCTACTTTTTCAATCATTTACATCTTATGCATTTACGATCTGTCCAAAATCCGGTTTTAATGCAGCACCACCGATCAGTCCTCCATCGATGTCTTCCTTAGAAAGAAGCTCTGCTGCATTAGAAGCATTCATGGATCCGCCATACTGGATACGAACTGCTTCTGCTGTAGGAGCATCGTACATTTCAGCAATTGTTTCACGAATCATCTTACATACTTCCTGTGCCTGGTCAGCAGTTGCAGTTTCACCGGTACCGATTGCCCAGATAGGTTCATAAGCAATAACAAGTTCCTTTACCTGATCTGCAGTTACCCCTTCCAGATCCCACTTAATCTGTCTCTTAATCCACTCTGCATAGGTTCCTGCTTTACGAAGAGCCAGGGACTCACCACAGCAAAGGATAGGGGAAAGTCCGGAAGCAAATGCCTTCTTAACTTTCTGGTTGATCAGGATATCATTCTCACCAAAGATATCTCTTCTCTCTGAATGACCGATAATGATATATTTAACGCCTGCTTCTTTCAACATGGGAGCAGAAATTTCACCTGTGTATGCACCCTTATCTTCAATGTAAAAGTTCTCAGCACCAAGCTGTACATTGGTACCTTTGATTGCTTCTGCAACCGGTACAATATCAATTGCAGGTACGCAGTATACTACATCAACATTGTCATTTTTTACAAGATCCTTAAGCGTTGCACAAAGTTCAACTGCCTGGCTGGGTGTCATATTCATTTTCCAGTTACCGGCAATAATTCTTCTTCTAGCCATTTCTATATCTCCTTTTTAATTCATATTTCGCTTTTTACTTTTCTTAATTAAGATAATACCAATCACAAGCAAAACCACCCCGATCAGAACAAAAGCTGTCAGCAACACGATACCTATTACAGAGAAGACACCGCCTACAATCCCAAAAGCACTCTCCGTAATCTCCGGAATTGCATAATTATCAGGATCTTTATCATCATAATAGACAGTTACCTTATCTCCTTCTTCCAGTACACTTGAGGCAGCAGATATCTCTACCTCATGGTACTGAGCCTCTTCGTCATAAAAACCGACTACGGTATACGCATTACCTCCATAAGAGGCGCCTGAGGAACCGTTAAGATGAACCTCAACGATCTCGCCGGTCACTTTCACCGCATCAGCCCCCATCTCGTCAATGGCTGTCTCTATATGGCCGGCTACAGTTCCCATTACCAGCCTGGCACCCAGAAAAATAAGTCCCAATATCAGCCCGGCAAAGAGCGATAACCCGCCCATCACCGTGAGAATTATTCCAATTATTTTTCGGGTTTGATTTTCCATTCATGATACCTCAATTGATTTGTAAAACTTATTTATCGTCAGCTGCAACAACACCGGGAAGTGCCTTACCCTCTAAGAATTCAAGAGAAGCACCACCACCTGTTGAAATGTGGCTCATCTTATCTGCAAATCCAAGCTGGTTGCAGGCAGCTGCAGAATCACCACCACCGATAATGGTTGTTGCGTCTGTCTCAGCAAGTGCCTTAGCTACAGCAATGGTTCCCTTTGCAAGAACAGGGTTTTCAAATACTCCCATCGGTCCGTTCCATACAACTGTCTTTGCAGACTTCACAGCATTTGCAAACAGCTCCTGGGTCTTAGGTCCGATATCAAGACCTTCCATATCTGCAGGAATCTTATCGGAATCAACATAAGTTACATCGATCTCAGCATCGATCGGATTCGGGAATCCTGCTGCGATACCTGTATCAACCGGTAATAACAACTGCTTTCCAAGAGACTCAGCCTTAGCCATCATCTCCTTACAGTATTCAAGCTTCTCATCATCAACCAGTGACTTACCGATTTCATATCCCTTAGCCTTTAAGAAAGTAAATGCCATACCACCACCAATGATCAGTGTATCGCACTTCTCAAGAAGGTTGTTGATAACATTAAGCTTGTCTGCTACCTTAGCACCACCAAGGATTGCAACAAACGGACGAACAGGATTCTCTACTGCATTGCCAAGGAAATCGATTTCCTTCTGCATTAAGTAACCAACTGCGTTGGTACCACCCTTTTCTGTGATATATTTTGTAACAACTGCAACAGAAGCGTGTGCTCTGTGTGCAGAACCGAATGCGTCACATACATAATCATCTGCAAGATCAGCCAGCTCTTTTGCAAATGCTTCTCCGGCTGCTTCCGGCTTTGTCTCTTCTTTACCACGGAAACGTGTATTCTGAAGAAGAACTACATCTCCATCTTTCATAGCTTCTACTGCTGCAGTAGCATCTGCACCGGTAACATTGTAATCAGCTACAAAAACAACTTCTTTTCCAAGCTTCTCGGAAAGTCTCTTTGCAACAGGTGCAAGGGATTCCTTCTCGTTGGGGCCTTCTTTAACCTTACCAAGATGTGAGCAAAGGATAACTTTTGCTCCGTCGTT
>JAGASC010000033.1 GCA_017621905.1 Roseburia sp. | reverse complement strand
TCTTATAAGTCTGTTTATCTCTGCTCCAAGGCTAATGTGCTTTCATACAAACTCATAAATGGAATGTATTCACGCCGTACTCTCCCTTCGTCATATAAAAAGCAGGTCTTACGACCTGCTTTTTCTTTGTTGGGAATTTATACCCTAAAAATCTTTTTGTAGAGCTGTTAACTCTATTCTTCTTTTTTGGGAGTCTATACCCTTGATTCTTAAGTAGAGCATCTCGCTCTGTTCTTGGTCAGATTATAGTATATCCTTCTCAAACTTTCATCGCAAGCTATCCGGTCTTAATACTCCTTACATAGTTTTTCCAACAATTCAAAGTCGTTCGTTCTTTTCGCAAGAGGAGTTTCATTACCATTATGCTTTTTATGGCTATATACGATCTCAGCATTCTTTCTTATCCTGTTCTTCTGCCTATTGACCTCACGACTCTCAGCCTGTAATAAATATCTATAACTCGGATCTTTTTCCTTGTTTATATCAATATCCACAACCTGACTATCCGGAACCGGAATCATATTATTAAGATTAATAACTGCATAATCTTTTATCTTAATAAAATCCACACCTTCCTTCATCTTCCTATGTTTATCCTTATACGAGGACAATGGGGCAAAATATTTAAAACTTTTTATTTCAAATACAATACCTATGTACTTTCTTTTGTCCTTTCCTTTGTACAAAATTGGCAGAGACTCTAGCAGTCTCTGCCATCTGTTAACTCGCTCACTTTAGGGCTGTGCATCACCCACTAATAACTCGCTCATTTATAAGGCTGTGCATCACCTTCTATAAGAAGTATACTATCTAAGCAACATTTTAGTCAACCCATTTTTTTTAGTCAAATATATGTATTCCCAGAATTTCGCCACAAATTCTTTTGCTGCTTTCTCAGACAACTCAAACTTTTTCTCTACTCTGGCTTGTGTCTCTTCTATGGAAATTCCCAGTTCTTTGCAGGTCTCTACCAGCGCTTTTATTCCACGTTTTAGTCCTCGCTCTTCAATTAAATCGCTCAAGTTACACATAAGCCTTAAATCCTCTCTCATCTCTACCGATGTGGCTATGCCATAATCATTCTCCAAGATATCCTCTTTCGCCTCCGGTGTTAAGGTTTGTGACAATACCGTTGATAATAGACCAACTGGCCTGCGCATCATACTCGGCTTTTTCTGCGGCTGCCTCCAATGCATTCGGGAGATGCATTTTTCGCTCTGTTCCCTTATTATAGCTTTTTTCTGGGAACTCTGCCACATTGTTTTTCACACTTTCTCCTTCCCAAATCTCTCCCTACCTATAGAATAGCGCGGATATCTAATTATGTGCGCCGTTGCCATTATGGTGGATTTTGTCAAAGATTCCGATTCTTGCCTCTATTAACGAGAACAGCTATCAGAACGCCTATCTTGTCTCTGACAACAGCGAGGTCATATATCGATACCGCCAGGAAATGCTAACAGAACCAATAGATACCATAGAATACCTTTCCTATTATGTTCCGAACATCACAGAAAAGGTTTGCATCTCCTCCGAGACTGCCAACACCTATTCCTATGCCCAGCTACACTCCGCGGATTATCCCTGGTCCTATGTGCTTGTCACTCATTTGCAGAATTATACCTCCAGGCTGTCCACCCAGAATGCACTGCTGTTTGCTGCTTCCTCTGCGCTGATCGTGTTTGCTGTGCTGCTCGCTGTCTTTTTTGCTATGCGTTCTCTAAAGCCCATTGAGAGTATCCGGAATTTTCTGGAATCTCCAGAGCTTCTGTCCTCTGAGACCGTCAGTGACAGCGCAGATATCAAATATATTGCTGGGCGCATCACCCAGTATATCCAGACCAATCAGGAGCTAAAGGATGAACTGAACGACCGGCTGAATCTGCTTAATGAGACCCAGATGTCAGCACTGCAATCCCAGATCAATCCGCATTTTCTGTTCAATACGTTAAATATGATGTATGTGCAGTCCACGGATGCGCTAGGCTACGAGCATGTCCTGCCGCTGATGATTTTAGACACCAGTTCCCTGATCCGCTATGCCATGAATCCGGAAAAAATGGTGTCGCTGGAAACAGAGCTTTCCTATACGGATATTTATCTTTCTATTTTGAATCTGCGTTATGATAATAATCTGAAAATTGTCCGCAGTATCAGTCCTGACACGTTAGCGGCACAAGTGCCGCGGCTTTTTATTCAGCCGATTATTGAAAATGCTGTGTTTCATGGCTTTTCCAATCAGCGTAATGAGGAGTGTGTTTTGAATATTCGCTGTTATCGGCAGGCCACAAAGGATGAAGCTTTGGGCGAAGCGAATTTTGTGGTGGTGGAAATCAGGGATAACGGGAAAGGGATCAGTGAGAAGAAGCTTGATGAGCTGCGGGAGTCTTTGAAGTATGATGCCATTTCGTCTGCGAAGAATATCGGGCTGCGCAATGTGGTGCAGCGTATGAATCTGACTTATGCGGATCAATTTTCGCTGAATATTGAAAGTACCATGGAAAAGGGAACCTGCTTTTCGCTCAGGTTCCCGTATGTGGAGTAGATATTTTCTAAGTGAAAGGAGGAACATATTCCATCAGGCTCCTCTTTTCGTATATTCATAAACTTTTTTGTTCGAATTATTCCGAAACTTATATTTGGTAAAATTTAGCCAAATTTTGCAGTACTCCTAACGCCGCTCAAATCCTCAAGCATTTCATCCATACTGCTGCCGTTAACGGCATCCACCGTTGCAACAATTGCCCCTTCCACGATCGGCGCATCCACCATCCGAATCCTCTCATCCTCATATTCTTCGAGAACCATCTCTGTTGTCATAACAGCACTGCCCATATCCATGAGGATAATCACACCGTCCAGCGAATATACACGTTCGATTGCCTGCTTAATTCGTTCATAACTGGTGCCAAAACTGCCGTCTTCCAAACCGCCTGCCGCTGCAATGCATGCACCGTCAGCCATCATTTTTGTCAGTTCTACGATACTGTTCGCCAAGGCTTCACTGTGAGAAACGATTACAATTCCTACCATAAATCCTCCTAAAATGATTCTGCAATGACTTTCAACATAGCGGTAAATGAAGTCGCTCCCGGATCCTGATGCCCTATGCTTCGCTCGCCAAGATAACTGGCGCGTCCTTTGGTCGCCACAAGTGTCTTGGTATGTTCCACACCTGCTTCGGCGGCTGCCACTCCGGCATCTAATACCTTGCGGCAGTCCGGCTCGCCGGAATCTGCAGCAAGCAGCATCACTTCATAGGCCGGAATCATCGCATCCAGCATTGTCTTTTCTCCTATAGTGGAACGTCCTCTGGTTTTGATTCCTTCGATAGCGGCATTCAGTGCAGCTAAAAAATCTGATATTTCAATCTCGTTTTTTGCCCCGATTGTCATGCCGGCTTTTAGGAAGGCGGTTCCATATAGTGGACCGGAGGCCCCGCCGACAGTAGATACTAAGGTCATTCCCACACTCTTTAAGATTGCCCCGATATCCTGTTCCGACAAGGTGTCCATTTTCCGCTGCACTTCCGCAAATCCACGCGCCATGTTGATTCCATGGTCACCATCACCGATTACATTATCAAGCTCCGTCAGGAAATCTTTCTGTTCCTCCATTTCCCTGGCAATTCGAAGCAGAATTTCAATTACTTTTTTGCTGTCCGTCATATACTTTGTACCTTCTTTCTAACCTTTATTACAGAGCATTATGCCATGGCTGCTCGGCATCCATGGCTTGCGCCTGGGGCGCTTGATGCGCACTCCGCTTCGCTCCGGCGCGCATAATGCCTGGCGGCATTATGCTTTAAACGCCGGTGTATCGGCCTTTGCAGTCAACAATTCTTTTGTCTGCTCATCCAGGCGAAGTAAAGAAATAGAAAATCCTGCCATTTCAATCGAAGTCATATATTCACCCACATAGGTCCGGTATACAGTGATGCCTTTTTCTTTTAATATATCTGCCACATGATTATTGATAATAAATAATTCCATCAACGGTGTCGCACCGGAGCCATTAATCATAACGGCAACTTCACTTCCGGAATAATCGATGTCTGCCAATATTTTTTCCATCAGCATATCTACGATTTCATCCGCCGGTCTTAGCTTCTCTCTGTGGGTTCCCGGCTCTCCATGGATGCCGATGCCCACTTCCATCTCGTCCTCCGACAGTTCAAAGCCCGGTTTTCCGCTTGCCGGAACGGTACATGGCTCTATGGCAGCTCCCATGGTCCGCACGTTGTCGATGACTTTTTGTGCTACAGCCTGAACTTCTTCTAAGGAAGCTCCTGTCTCTGCCATTGCGCCTGCAATTTTATGTACAAATACGGTACCTGCAACGCCTCTGCGGCCTACGGTGTACAAGCTGTCCTGTACCGCAACGTCATCATTTACAACGACCTGCGCCACTTTTATGCCTTCTGCGTCTGCCATTTCTGCAGCCATTTCAAAGTTCATGACGTCTCCGGTGTAGTTTTTGATGACCATAAGGACTCCGGCGTCGGTAGCGATGGCTTTGATTCCCTCGAAGACCTGATCCGGTGTCGGTGAGGTAAAGACTGCGCCTGCTACAGCTGCGTCAAGCATGCCCTCTCCCACATATCCGCCATGCGCGGGCTCGTGGCCGCTTCCGCCGCCACTGATTAATGCTACTTTTCCTTCTTTTTTATCTGCACGGACTACTACATTTCCGCAATCCAGTTTTTTAAGATACTGCGGGTATGCTTTTACCAGACCCTGAATCATTTCATCTTCTACGGTTGCTACACTGTTAATTATTTTTTTCGTTGCGATTACCTCCCGTCAAAACGCAGTTCACTGTTACATTTTTATACTAGCATCTGCGTTTTACTGTTTCAATTTACAATTTTGTAAATTTGTAAAACTCTTTTGCGGCTGCACAAAATTCCGGTGTGTCAGTTCACTCGTTATCTATGAACATTTGCTTGTGGAAAACACATAAAATCACATCATTAAGAATGTTTGTAATTGTTCAGGTCAGCTCCATGCATTTACTGCATGGAGCGTAAGAAAACGTAGAACATGCAGGAGCAAGCCCTCATCGCGAGGCGATTTTAATGGGCTTGCGGTCGTAACGGTGAAGGTCCTGAACAGTTACGAATGTTTTTTATTGATTTGAACAACATTAACTCTATTTGAAAAATGGAAAATAAAACTTTTTTTCATGGCAGAATTGGACATATAGAAATTATTCATTCCATAATGTCCATATATGAATAGATTTGGGGCAGCAAAACTTTTTTAGGGTACATTTTAATTAACGAAATTGGACATATAGAATTTTTTTCGTTCTATATGTCCATGAAATAGGCAAATCCTGGATATGGGGAAATAATTTTTATTCCATATGTCCAAATTTCTCATTTTTGATACATTATACCTCAAATATGAGGTCTATTTTGGATATAAGAAAATAATTTTTATTCTATATGTCCAAACTTTTCATTTTTGAAAAAGGGGAGCCACTTTCATGACAACCCAAGTTTTCATGTACCCACACTTATGGGTACAGTGCAGATTATGATACAAGCGGTCTTACAGCCTGATATACATCTTTGTATTTCTCATACAATTTCATATATTTTTCATGCATTTCCGGTCTTGGCTCATAGGTCACTGTCTCTTCTACCATATGCGCTGCCGCATCGCTTAAATCCTTAAATAATCCGATTGCAATTCCGGTGAGCATAGCACTTCCTACGGTTCCTGCATCCACCGTCTTTAATGCAACGATTGGCAGATTCAGCATATCTGCCTTCATCTGCATCCATTCCTTGGAATGAGCACCGCCACCGGTGGCGTGCAATTTGGTAAATTTGATTCCGGAGTCTTTCAAGGCCTGCATGTTAAGATACATCTCATAGACGACACCTTCCATACAGCCACGATAAATGTCCGCTTCTGTGGTTGCTGTAGTAAGCCCTAGGATTGCTCCCTTCGAACCGGTATCCATATAAGGTGTGGCTGCTCCTGCAAAATGCGGAAGCACCAGAAGGCCACTGGGGCACTCTTCTTTTCCCCCCATCTCTTCCCGGTAGGCCTTCTCCAAAAATTCATTGACAGAGATTCCCTGCTCTTTTGCAAGCTCTTTTGCTTTTTTTGCAAGGGTGTCCACGCACCACTGGATCAATGCGCCGCCGGTGTAGGAAAAGGCGTAGGCCACATATTTTCCGGGAACTACATAAGGAACTACGGAAAAATATCCCTGACTCATCACGTCAATGTCCGGTATTCCATCGTACACCGGGGTAAGACACTCTACCGTTCCTGCACCATCCACTGCCACGGAAACATCAAAAACTCCTGCGCCTACCGCTGCTGATACCTGGTCATGGCTGATGGAAACCACTTTGGTCTCCGGATTCAGTCCGGTCTTTTGTGCTGCTGCCGATGTGATACTGCCCGCTTCTGCCCCGGTGGGTACCGGCTCTGACATGAGTTTCACGTCAACGCCTGCTGCCGCGAATACCTCCTCGCTCCAGCACAGTTTTCTGATGTCAAATGCCATGGTTCTGGTGGCAAGGGAATAATCAATCTGTGCTTTTCCAGTCAGGTGATACACCACAAAGTCCTCCATCAGAAAAATTCTTTTTGTTGCTTCATATACCTCCGGGCAATGTTTTTTTACCCACATGATTTTGGCAATGCTGTACATTTCATGAGGTCTTAAACCGGTAATGTGTGCAATTTCCCTTTCGCCAAGTTTATCGATCAGTTCCTGGCATTCCTCGCTGCCTCTTGGGTCTGTATAAAGCATAGCGGGGCGAAGCGGTTCGCCTGCTTCGTCCACGCAGACAAAGGTTTCCCCGAAGCTGGTCACACCGATTCCGGCGATATCCGGATATTTTTCTGCCATTTCGCGGATGGCGGCATACACACCGTCCATCATTGTGGATATATCGATTTCATGTCCGCCCACGGCCCGCTTTACCGGGTAGTCGCGGTACGCTTTATCCAGATAAATGCCTTGCTCATCAAATACGGTACACTTACAGCCGGTGGTTCCGATATCTAAGCCTGCAATTTTCATGACTAACCTTCCTCCTTATTTCTTCTCTGGGGTCTATACAAAAAAATTGGTTCCCTAGACCCCACTTAGGTGGCATTTCTTTGAAAATCCTT
>JAGASC010000032.1 GCA_017621905.1 Roseburia sp. | reverse complement strand
TTCTGAACCAGAATATCATTTCTATCGGTTCTGCTTCATAAAAAGCTGCATTTCTTCTATAACATAATTACCTCTTCATTTCCATATAGGGTAAAATGCTAAATCCACATTTTTCATATACCTTAACTGCTCTCTCGTTTTCTTCTTCCACTTCTAAGCGAAATATGGAATCTGTATACTTTTTCACGATAAAGTCCATGAACATGCTCCCGATTCCAAAACCTCTATACTCCTCTTTGATATACAAATCTTCGATCCAGATACATGGCTTGCCAAATTCGGTTGAAAAACTTTTCGCAATCATTGCATACCCTTGTATTTCTTTCGAATCCTCAAAGATATATCCCTCCAAATAGGGACTATCATTGAGACAATGTTCTATATCGTTAGAAAAAATCTCTTCTGAACCATTACTTAATACTGCCGGTGAAGCATAAAATACCTTCATCATCTCAATAACACTAGATTTATCCTCTATCGTCATAATTCTTATTGTACTGCTCATCTTTATTTCTCTCCTACAATTGAAATTTGATTTTTTTGCCAATCTCCGTTTATTTATATTTTTCTGAAACGCCAACTGACTCTCCGTACCAGCAATTTTCTCTTTGTATGGAAAAGAAGAATCAAAGTTTCCTGCTGCCTTCTGGTCGACCTGATATATCTCATTTTCGTAGTATCTGCCCGAAAGGCCTTCCAGTGCTCCTTCATACAAACCGCATACATGAAGCGGGTCAAAATAATAGTTTTCTGCGTCGCGGATATTGAAAACTTCGGCTCTCTCAAAGCCGTTTTTTGAATAAAAATCATGATTGCCACATAGGAGTATTGCACGAAATCCCATACTGCGTGCCTTGTCCTTTACCGCTGAAAGGAGCACAGATCCAATGTCTTTCCCTTGATGTGACGGAAGAATTCCAATTGGTCCAAGACTTAAAACCTCTTGCTCGCGTCCGTCATCGCAAACTATGTGTGAGCGTATATTCATAACGGCTCCCACAATTTCATTCTGATCGATGGCCACAAGCTCCAGCTCCGGTACATATGCATCAAGCTGCCGCATGATATGTACCAGATAGTGTTCATCACAGCCGGGGGCGTAAATATTCCAAAAGGCTTCGCGGACTACATTCTCCACGATTCGATATTCTTCGGTTCGTATGTTTCTTATTTCATAATGATTCATATCCAATTCCTCCACTCAACAGGAAACTTAACTTAGGTCTTTGTTACTTTATTACAATGTTCCATTCATTATCTTCAACAACATATTGAAACTCATTCAGATTATCGTCCAACATTACACGAAGCAATTCGTCGAAGTCTTCTACCAAATTCACATTTGACAATTCTTCCTTCCTGACCCAATGCATTTGTCCTTCTTCCGATGAAACCACTTCTCCGCAAAATTCCTCAGCGCGAAATAGAAATACAATATACCTGCCATCCTCAATCGGAAATTGTTTTACTCCACACAGCTTGGGATTTTGAATTGTTAATCCTGTTTCCTCTTTCATTTCCCGAATTACAGCGTCTACAATCGACTCACCTTTTTCAACATGTCCCCCCGGCAGAGTAAAACCTTTCCAATCGTCTCTTACTCTGTCCTGCAACAAATATTGATTTTCTGTATGTATCAAGCATAATACTGTCAATTCCACATTTTCTGTACGATTCATTATGATTTTCCTCCGCTGTTGTTTAAAAATAGTCAGGTCACAAGAAATTTTGCTCTGGCATCTGCGACATCATATCCCAATTCTTGTATGTCTACAATCATTTTTCTTAAGTTCAGAAGCTAAAACACCTCCATCTGTATAGTTTCCATTACCATATTTGACTTTGGCAGCACTAAGGCATACTCCTTCTGAATACGCAGTGCATTTATAGTCATCTAAACTTGCTGTTCTAATCTCAATGTTCTCCATAGCACATTTCTCCGTGGAATTCGTATTTCACCACATATTTTTTATAGTTCTGTCTGATTTAAATTTAGTACCATGCATTCATCAGATTCCACAAAACCACATGATTTATATAATGGTCTGCCTGATTCTGTAGTATCAAGGCTTATTTCGGTAACGCCTCTCTCTTTTGCCTCACAAATAAGCATATGTAACATCTGGCGGGCAATTCCCTGTCTGCGATATTCGCTTTTTGTATACACATTCATCAAATGTGCCCTCTTTCCTGTTGGATGAGAAAATGTCGGCATCATTTCCATATAGCACATTGTTGCACAGCCAATTACACCTTTATCCATGGCTAAAACCGTTGTCTGATCGGCCTTTTCAAAATATTCTCTGCTTTTTGCAATGAATCCTTCACCAAATACATAATCCTGCGGCAGTGCATTTACTACCTTCAACATCTCTAATCTGCTCTGCACCAACAATTCCATATCATCTCTGGATGCCATCCTGTATGTCACCATAAATATTATCTCCTCTGTATTTTATAATCTGTAATTTATCGCTTTTCGTAGAGTACTTCTACAATCCCATTATAATTTCGCGAGCCTGTTAATTTTAACTTTCGTTCAGAACTAAGCCCACCAGACAGACAAAATCCCCACCCTGAAATCTGATCTCGTTCCCTAAACTATCTTTATGAAATGACAAAATTTCTGTGGATTTGCATTCAAATCCAAGCTTGCTCAAAAGATTGCATGACGGAGTGTTTTCCATGGCTGTTCCCGCAGTAAAAATCTTAACTGCATATTGTTTCTGCAAATACTCCATTAATGCCTGACAGCTTTCCAGTGCATATCCCTCTCCATGATTTTTCGAATGAAAACAATACCCCAAATCATATTTATCTTCGTTTTTATGAAAACAAACATACCCCAACATCTCCGGACATTCCTGCCTCAAAATTGCATAAAACAAATTACTCTCTGCGAATTTCCCTGTCAGCTCTTTTATGTTTTTGTCGTCCATTGGCAATGGAGTATCATAGATAGCATACTTCGAATTATTAAAGTCAACAAAAATATTTTTCATTTGCAGCCAGTCGGTTGGCCGCAAATTTCGAATATATAATCTACGTGTTTTTATCTCCATATATCACTTTCCTTACACACTCTAATTCGCGCCTAACTTCTGTTTCTCCCATGTTTTATGTATTTTCACAACAGCAAACTCCTATCTTTTGCCCGTTCTAAGCGTATATGTAGCTCCCCAGTTATTTAGGATTTCTACTGTCGAAAAATCCGCCTCCTGCAATGCTTCCACCTCATGCTGTACTGTGAGCGGTGTATCATAATGATAAAATTCATCATCATCAATTCCCTGCATTTTCCTTAAACGGAGTAATTCCTGCCTATGAAACTGTTCTTCTTCCTCAGATAATGCAAAATAGTCTGTCAAAACAAAATAGCCATCTGCCTTTAATGCATCCTTCAACTTCGCATAAAGTGGTATCTTTTCCTCTTTCGTGAAATGGTGCAGCGACTCTACTGATACTGCTGCATCGTATATTCCATTTCCAAAAGGTACATCAAAATATGATCCCAGAATCAAGGTCAAATCCTGATTGGGAAGCTTATTTTTCAATGCATCCAGCATACCAGGTGCAAGGTCAATACCCGTTACTTTTGCGGAAGGATTGATTCTGAAATATTGCTCCAACTCCAACCCTGTGCCACATCCCAAATCCAGAATATGCACCCCCGCTTCTTTCGGAAGACATTTTGCCGTAAACGGATAAAACTCCCCGGCCGATTCAATACACGTCATTTGATGCTCATCATATCCATTTAAACGATTGTCGAAAAATTCGCCCATTTTCTCTAACATAAAATAACAGCTCACCCTCCCAAACTAATTGTTACTCAAAATCACTCGAATCTTGTTTCTCCCCACCAATCAGGAACCAATTCTCTTAATGTAACTGTCTTTCTGGTTTCATAATCAATCAGAATCTCGATATCACCGCTATTTTTATCCAGCTGCATCATAAACTCACGGCATGCTCCACAGGGCGAACCAACTTTTCCGTTCCCCATAACTGCCACCACCTTATCAATCTGGCTTTCTCCATTGGTGATCATATTGGCAATCGCATTTCTTTCCGCGCACATTCCAAGGCTGCACGCTGTATCAATACATACTCCAACATAAATATTTCCTGCTTTTGTTAAAATTGCTGCTGCCACTCCACCAGCATCAACAAAAGGTGAAATTACTCTGCCATTCTGCACTCGTATTGCGGCCTGATACATTTTTTCCCAAATATCCATTTTTTCCTCCATTATAACCATTTCGTCTTAAGCACAAGATTATTGCAGTCCTTGTACTGTAGTTTCCCGTAAAATTTTTCATGCATTTCATCATTTACAGCCTGCAATTGAATCATTGTACTTTACTGCTTCCCCAACTTCAATTACATGCCCATCCGGGTCATACAGCCGAAGGACACGCCTGCCGCCCTCCTGCAAGGTGCACTTAGCAAGGTACTCAATTGGCTTTCCGCATGCTTCCAACTTTTCCAAAAACACATCCAGATTCTGCTCCTCAAAATACAGTTCCATATCATGCCCACGGGAACCTGACTCCTTCCCAATCAAATTTTCCCAAGACTTCTTTTCCTGCAGAACCAGCCCCTCCGTCAAAATCACATTTTCCCCAAAATCCCTAATAACATCCAATCCAAACAAGTCATGATAAAATGCCTTAGAACACTCAATGTCACTGACTACAATCAAAATATTTTTTAATTTCATTTACGCCACTCCCTCAAACTGCTTCATATAAAGCTTATAATACGCACCTTTTTTCTCCATCAACTCCGCCGGGCTACCCTGTTCTAAAATACCGCCCTGGTCAATCACGAAAATCCGGTCCGCATTCTGAATGGTAGAAAGCCGGTGAGCAATCACAAAACTGGTTCTTCCGGAAAGCAGCGCCTCAATCCCCTTCTGCACCAGAATCTCTGTATGTGTATCAATACTGGAGGTCGCCTCATCCAAAATCAAAATCTTCGGCATGGAAATCATTGTCCTTGCAAAAGCAATCAGCTGCCGCTGCCCGATGGACAGCCCGGCCCCATGCTCCTTCAACTCCGTGTCATACCCCTTCTCCATCTTCATAATAAAATCATGGGCATTGACCGCCTTAGCCGCCGCAATCACTTCCTTCTCCGTGGCGTCCAGCTTTCCATACAAAATATTATCCCGCACTGTTCCATGGAAAATGAAATTATCCTGAGTCATAACACCCATCTGCTTCCGCAAACTCTCAATGGATATTTTTGTCAGATCATACCCGTCCACGGAAATCACACCTTCCTCAATATCATAGAACCGGCTGATCAAATTCACAATTGTCGTCTTTCCGGCTCCTGTCGGTCCCACCAGCGCAATCGTCTCTCCCGGCTCCACCGTAAAGCTCACATCATTAAGCACCTTCGTTTCCGCAGGGGTTCCTCTGTCATAAGTAAAGCAAACATGGGAAAACTCCACTTTTCCCTTCACATCCGGTAATTCCTCCACATCCGATGCATCCACAATCTCCGCCTCGGTGTCCAGAATATCAAAAATTCGCTCCGCCGCCGTTAGATTGGTCACCAGACTGTTATAAAAATTACTCAGATTCATAATCGGGTTCCAGAACATGTTAATATAGGTACCAAACGCCACAAGCAGTCCCACCGAAACCATCTCAAATCCCAAGACTCGAATTCCAATAAGATAAAGCATCATTGCCCCGATTCCCCAGCAAAAATCAATGACCGGGCCAAACATATCCGCGTAAATCACCGCATCCACAAAAGCATCCCGATGTTCATCCGTCAGCTTTCCAAAAATCTCTCTGGTCTCTTCCTCCGCACCAAAGCTCTGCACCACATTCATTCCCGCAATATCCTCATGCACATAAGCATTTAAATTGGAAGACTTTTTTCGGAAAAGCTGCCAGCGTTTGTGGGAAGCTCTCTGCACGAGCCATATTCCAACCATCATAATCGGTATCGTAGAAAGCGACGCCAACGCCAGTCTCCAGTCCTTCACCACCATAATAACCACAACGCCAACCACCGTCACAAATTCCGGGATTAACGTCGTTACCATATTAACCAGCACATCTTTTAATGAATTCACATCCCCGATGATGCGAGCCAAAATCTTTCCTGTCGGCCTGCTGTCAAAAAAGGAAAAGGACAGCGTCTGAATGTGCTCATACAGATCCTGGCGGATGCGAAGCAAAATTTTGTTGGACACGATTGACATGACGTACATCCGCACCTTTACCATGATGATAAAAATAATATTCAGTATCAATGCGAAGATTCCCAACTGAAATAATCCCGGCAAATCTCCGTTTGCAATATAATTATCGATTGCCTCCTCAATCAAAAGTGGATTGATTAAAGAGATGGCAACTGTCACGCCCATGCATAAAAGCACGGCAAGCAGGATGCCTTTATATTCCATTAAGTAGGCAAACAGCCGACGCAGAATTTTCTTTTTGTCGGTGTTTTTCATATATTCATCTTCACGAAATGAATTAACAGCCATGATAAATCTCCTTTCTATTCATTAGTGGGCAGCCTCGACCGCTAACGGTCGGTTACAGCCGCACTTCTCATTGCTAACGCGGAATATTGCGCAACATAGGTATTGTAGTAAAGTCCTTTCTTTGACAGCAGTTCCTCGTGGGTTCCACGCTCCGCTATACGTCCGTCCTCCAGATATATGATTTCATCCGCATGCCGAACCGCCGAAATACGGTGTGCCACTATGATTTTCGTTGTATCATTCAATGTATTCAGCATTTTCTGAATCTCATGCTCTGTGTCCATATCCAGTGCTGAGGTGGAATCATCCAGCACCAGAATCGGACTGTGCTTCGAAAGAGCCCGGGCAATGCTGATCCGCTGTTTCTGTCCGCCGGAAAGTCCAACGCCCCGCTCTCCTACTACTGTGTCATATTGTTCATCCATTTTTTCAATGAAATCTCTGGCCTGGGCGGCCTCTGCTGCCAGACGCACTTCCTCAATCGGAAGTCTGTTCCGCTGCCCCATCTTAATATTTTCCTCAATGGTATCGGAAAACAGGAACACATCCTGCAGCACCACCGAAATATTGCTCCGCAGCTGCTGCAAGGTCAACTCCCGCACATCCACACCGTCCACCCGGATGGCCCCCTCTGTCACGTCATAGAAGCGCTGCAACAGATTGACAATGGAGGACTTTCCGGAACCGGTGGCCCCCATGATCCCCAGGGTTTTTCCCGCAGGAATAGAAAAATTGATATCCTTCAAAATTTCTTTTTCCCCCAGCGCAAAGGACACATGCTCAAAGGCAATATTTCCTTCCACCTGCTCTAACTGCACCGGATTTTCTGTATTTTTAATCTCTGCCTCCACGGCGTAAATCTTACGAATCTTCTTGTAGGATGCAACTGCTGCCGACACATCATTGGTCAGCCAGCCCAGCATTTCCATAGGCCAAGTACAGTTCCTACTGTACTCCACAAATGCCACCAACGCACCCAAGGTCATTTCACCCTTCACAACGAAAAGGCCACCCAGAATCGTAGTGCAGACCGGAAGTACCTTTCCTACGAACTGAAACAACGGGTAATATTTTACCAACACCCTAGACTGGGTAATGTTCAGTTCGTAATAACGGCTATTATGCGATAAAAATTTTTCTATCTCAAACTTTTCCCGAGCAAACGCCTTGACCGTCCGCACACCTGCCAGATTTTCCTCGGCCACCGTGGTCAGCACTGCATTTTCCTCACTGATATCCTCATACACCTTATCCAGCTTCCGCTCCATCACAATCGCTACAGCACCGCAGATCACCATAGTACACAGCGGCACCAGCGCCAATTTCCAATTCAGCGAAAACATGCAATAAAGCACAAAACTGACATGAACCACGACCTCAATCACCAACATCCCCACAAACCCAAGAGCATTCCAGATTTTATCAATATCATCCTTCACCCGGGCCATCAGCTCGCCAGTGTTCGTGTCATCAAAATAACGCATGGAAAGGGTCTGTACATGATCAAACAAGTCCTTTCGCATCTGGGAACCAATGCCAGATGCCAGCCTGTCAAACGTAAATTCCTTGCAATACCCGAAAATACAGCGGCCTACACCCACAATGACAATGCCTACCAGAAGCTTCGTCAACATTTCAATCTTACCACCCAGGATAACCTCATCCACAATATCCTCTGTGATTGCCGGATAAATCATATCCAGAACAATTGCCGTCACCATGGAAAATATTGCAAACAAATATCCTCCCAAGTAACGTCCAATATACGTATGTAACTTTTTCACTTTAAATCCTCCTTGTTTTCTACATCCTATGTCGTTTTTTCTGCAAAGAAAAAGAGAACCCTTCACGGTTCTCCTGTCCTTTGATACAACAAAAAACCGTGGCAATCCATAGGATTACCACGGCATACGCCTATCGAAACTATTGGTTCTAAGAATGCCACAAATGATATACTGCGGCCAATCTTCTGTCAATACAGACACCCAAACTCCACCGAGGTAATACTATGATTCATCTTACTATTAAGCTTCGCGACCTTACCTGTAATTCTACTCATAATGCTTACCTCACTTTCCTTAAAATTTTAAATTACATGTATCTTGCTTCTACTAGTATACGCACATATTTTTCGAATTGTCAAGAAAAATTCACAGAATTTACCAACATAATATTTTCTCTCTTGTAAATAATAGGATTAGGACATACAGTAATCTTTTGTATGCACCGACAGGTCGAATCATCAACCTGTAACCAAAACAGCAAAAGAATTTGGAGGGAAATACCATGAGTGGATCTAACAGTTCTGGTTCAAACACCAGCAAAATGGCAGTGCCTCAGGCAAAAGAAGCCATGAATCGTTTTAAACAGGAAGTAGCAAGTGAAATCGGAGTTCCTTTAAAAGAGGGTTACAACGGTGAGCTTACTTCTGCACAGGCAGGAAGCATCGGCGGTGAGATGGTCAAAAAAATGATCATGAAGCAGGAAGAGGAGATGTCAGGCAAGTAAACTTGCCGCAAATAATTTTGACGCAAATAAATAAATTTGCTTCAAATAATTTGTCACAGTAAATTTAACGTAAGTATGCTTGAAATAAGAAAACTTATCCCAAGAAAATTTACCACAATTTACAGAAAAGAAAGCGGTTTTACATCATCCTTGATGTGAGACCGCTTTTTCTGCATCGTACGCCAGCACACTATGCATATACCAGCCCTTTTTTTAACTGCTCCACTGCTGCATCATCCGTAAAATACCGCATAATTTCAAGGGCGAATGGAATTGCCGTACCCATTCCACGGCTGGTAATAATATTGCCATCCACCACAACTGCGTCTTCCTTTGTATTCGCACCGGTCAGTTTTTCTTCGAATCCCGGATGACAAGTGGCATTTTTGCCTGCCAGAATTCCAGCCGCTCCCAAAACACTTGGTGCCGCGCAGATTGCACTCACTAATTT
>JAGASC010000031.1 GCA_017621905.1 Roseburia sp. | reverse complement strand
CTGCTGTTTTTCAGATACCATCCCTGTGGCTCTGATTCCACATATAACCGCAAATCCCCCTTAAAAGGAAGCGCATCATTATATAGGTATGCCACAGGTTCTCCCTCCTGCAATGCCAAATTTATCAGAGCATGATTCCCCTTAGAATCCCTTAGCGTCAGAATCACACCATCACCCTGATACAGCGAAGCATCTGTATAAGGCTGTTTCTCCATAGACCCACTGCAATCCACCATCACATACAGCCCCTCGTCATCATAGGATATCGTCATTTTACCGCTATAACCGGTATCCTCAAATTGCCATGGCATATCCGTCCGGACGTGGTTCGGCCACATTGGAATTGATAAGACATCATCGTTCTCCTTTTTCAGCCGCTGAATTTTTCGCTGAATTGCATAGCAGGTGTTATAAACACCCAGAGAAAAATACAGTTCCCGGTGGGTACCGTCCGGTGGAACAATAGACAAAATTTTTTCCACCTTTTCCAGCGTATGAATGACCTCCGCCTTAGTACAAAGTTCTCCTTCCACACTAAAATCATCCTTCAGCATATCCAGAAACAACGCATTCCAATAAAGCCCTACACAGGACATTCCGCCGGATAGGTTGCCCACTCCCATATCCGTCACCATCAGCCAGTGTATTCCCCGTGCTGCCACAGTGCTATACTGCGCATAACCACAACAATGATATAGCCTCCAGCAAACCACGCTTGTCAGTAATGTAGACTCATAAATATGGTCCCAACCCCAGTGCACCGGAGTGTAAATGCTGCCATCTGCATGCATAAAACGCCTTATCAGCTCATCAACCGCCTTCTTTAACGGCTCCTCCAGCAAAGGCCGGGCATCCGGACATTCCAAAAGATTGGACAAAATATACACCAGATACAGGCAATAATTATATTCTTTTTCACCGTCATTCAAATAGCCCATATCCTCAGCTTTTGGCGCACTATAATTCCAAAGACCGTCTCCCCGCTGACCGGGAAGGATGAAATTGCAAAGTATGTCCTTCACTTTGTCTTTCAAATTCTGGTTTCCGGTTTTATTGGCAACCAGCCAGCCGTCGGCCATCCCCTCCGCAATCATATTATAGGTGGTCAGAAAGCCATTTACAGATGTTGGATAATGCGTTGCCTCCATAAAACGCTCCACAAAACGGTGCTCATTTTCACGATATGGCCAGCAATCAAAAATAGTCTCCAGCCACCGGATAGCAGGATCATACTGTAAAATTTCTGCTGCCCGATAAGCCTCTCTGGCCCACCGTCCCATATCGCAAAGGGTCGCCACCGGTGCGGGCCAATAAACATAGCCGTCCTTTTGAATCAAACTCTTCCCCGCATAATCCAAAAAAAGTTCCGCCTTTTGACACAGGGTTTCATCTCCGGAAAAATGATAAGCAACTGCCATAACATAGGCTTCCCGACAGGCTGCATCCGGTCCGATCATATAATGATAAGGGCCCTTCGGATAGATTGCACCATCCTCTCTTATGATATATCGCTCTGTATTTCTCTTACAATCCTGATATAGCCGGTCCCAAAACTGCTTACAGGAAATTTGTTGTTTCATTTTCTATCACCTCGTTTATAACAAATGTAATAATTACTTCTCTTAATAATACTCTAGTTCATTTTCATTTCCAGGTCAATTGTTGTTCATGTTCTTCGTTTTGCCAAAACAATAAACTTATGGGTCCCAGGTATTCCCGGAACCCATATTTAAAAGAATGTCCTCAAAACTACTTCTTCTCCAAGCCTGCGCGAATGTCGTCGGTAGTAACACCTAGCAATTCCAGACAGTTTTTGTAAATCTCAGTACGCAATTTTGTGTACTCGCTGTTGTTCTCAGAGTAGTCAGCAATGGCCTTCTCCACAGCAGCCAGATCAACTTCATCAGTCCACATGTACTTAGCAATGATTTCAGTAACAGCAGTCTTATCGGAAGCCTGCTTGTCACGTATATCCTGAGGAATGCTTGCCAGATTCATATTAACGCCATAAGCATCGTTCTTACCAAAATAAGTGTTCATACCATACTCTGCCAACAACTCCTCAGTAACCTTAGCATTATCAGTAGCTGGCTCTTCTTCCAACTCGCTTAAGAAAACATTACACAGGTTATAGCACTTGGTGTAGTTGTCATAAGCATCGGTTTTAACCAGGTAGCCGTTATCATCAATGTTATAGTGAACACCTTCGATACCGTGGTTCATCAGACGTCTTGCATCCTCTGTCATAGCCCAGTTCAGGAACTTGATGGCCAGTTCTGCATTTTCAGAAGAAGATGGAACTGCATAGAAGTATGGGATGGATGGTCTAGGCTCAAAACCGCGCTGACCTTCATCTCCTGCAAAAGCTTCCACATAAACATACTCAGGCTGGCTCGCGATTTGATCGGCCAAATCCAGAAATCCCTGGCAGTTGTATGATACAAACGCACACTTGCCGGTCATCAAAGCTGTGGTAAACTTATCGTTGTCCCAGGAACCAGGTTCGCAGAAACTTGCAAGATAGCCACTCTTATACCACTCCTTAACAGCAGTAATGAAATCAAGATAACCGGGCATCTCGAAGTCAACCTTCAGCAAACCAGTCTCATCATCGTACCAGTCAACATAAGCCTCCGTAAAAGAAGACTCGTATTCACGCTGCAGCCACGTCCAGTTGGCAACGATAGGATAGCACTCAGGATCCTTTTCCAACAGTTTGGCGCAGACATTCTCTAAATCCTCAATGGTTTCAGGAACTGCAACACCAGCCTCGTCCAGCATGGTCTTATTGACCCACAGACCGTACAGGTTCATTTCGGCAGTACCGCCTATACCATAATATTTACCATCCCACTTCACAAAAGAGTGGTAGGAAGGATCCATCATGGTATAGAAGTTTGGAGCATACTCCTCCACATAATCGGTAACATCCTGATAAGCCCCCTGCGCAATCAAATCGGTTGCCCACCAGCAGGACTCCAACATAAGATCAATCTGCTCACCGGAAGACAGATAGGTGGCTCTCTGGTTGTAATAATCACCGCTGCCAACACGAACCAGATCTACATTGGTCAACTCCAGAATTTTGTCATGAACCATCTGATCATCCTCAGTAGTCGGAGACTCACTCCAGTTACCATAGACAATCAGCGTTGTGGGTTCATCACACAGCAATGTGCTGGTGCTTTCTTCCGTTGCGGCAGTATCCGCCACATTCTCGCTGCTTTCTGCAACAGTGGTATCCTTCTCGCTGCCAGACTGTTGTTCGTTGTTGGTCGTGCCACAAGCAAACATGCCAAGACACATAGTGCCAACCAGAATAAGTGACATAAGTTTTTTCATTTTGTGTTCCTCCTTAGAGATTTTTATTATTTATTTATTGCTGCTTTTGTTTCACAGCATAAATACAATGTAATATGTAACAGAAATTTTAACCCTTGACGGATCCCATAGTCATACCTTGTACAAAGTAACGCTGCAGGAAAGGATATAACACTAAAATAGGCAGTGTGGTAACGATGGTAGTGGCGCCCTTAGTCGCAAAAGAAGGTGGTAACTCAGAAGTATCCATCATATACACATTAAACAGTGAGGTCACATCACTCTTGACCAAAATTTCACGCAGGTACATCTGTAACGGCCACAATGTTTGATCCCGCATATACAGTACTGCATTGAACCACTCGTTCCAGTGACTGACCGCATAAAACAGTGCGATAGTTGCCAGTCCGGGAACTGCCAAAGGAAGTACTATTTGAAGGAACACCCGCAGATTCGAAGCTCCATCTATAATAGCTGCCTCTTCCAACTCATGCGGAATGCTCATGAAGAAGTTCCTCAATACTACCACGTTAAATGCGCTGATCGCAGTCGGAATGATGTACACCCAAAAATTGTTAACAAACCCCAGTGATACATTCAACAAATAGCTGGGAATTAACCCACCGCTAAACAAGGTGGTAAAAAACACGAATTTCATCATGATGCTCTTACCGGGCAGGTGAGGACGGGATAATGCATATGCCAGCATTGCTGACAAAACCAGATTCACGCCAACGCCAATGAGCGTTTCCGCAATGGTAACAATATAACCAGAGATAATGGGAGACGCCCACCCCTTAGCAAATATGTATTTATATGCGGAAAAATCTAATTCCGTAGGAATCAGCATCATGCCTCCGTTTGCATAATAGGTCTCACTTGATGTAATAGAACCTACAATCAGAACCCAAAATGGAAACAAGGTAATAAAAGCAAGAAAAGCCAGGATTGCGTAAATTATTAAATTCCAAAGATTTTCAAGCCGAAAAATTTTTTTCAATTTACTCGTATTTTTCATAGATTTCGTCCTTTCAACTCCTATTATGACAGCCTTACCACAAGCCATTCTCGCCAAATTTATTGGCCAGTTTATTTGTACCCACAACCAGCAACAAACCAACTACAGACTTGAACAACCCCATTGCTGCTGAAAGGCCGTAGGATGTACCGTTAATACCCAACCGATAGACATATGTATCAATAACGTCCGCCACAGAATAGGTCAGTTCCGAGTAGGTCAACAGGATATCCTGAAAACCTGCATCTAGAATATGTCCCACATTCAGAACCAGCATGACGATAATCGTCGGCAAAATAGCAGGCAACGTAACATGAATACATTTCTTAAAACGACCGGCACCGTCAATGGCGGCAGCCTCATACAGTTGAACATCCACCCCTGTAATCGCTGACAGATACACAATGGAATCCCAACCAAACTTCATCCATGCATTCATAAGAACCAACAACGGCCTGTAAAATCTTGTATCTGACAAGAAAGATGTTTCGCTATAGAACCCAAGAGAATTCATAACATTTGTCAGTACACCACCTTCCGGGTCCAGCAGAGTCTTAAGCAAACCTGCAATTACAACAACTGAGATAAAATGTGGCAAATAACTGATTGTCTGCACAGTTTTTTTAAATTTAACATGACGAACTTCATTTAAAAGTAGTGCAAAAATAATGGGAAGCGGAAAACATACCACCAACTTCATCAAACTAATTCCAATTGTGTTTTTCAATACCCGGTAAAAATCAGGTAATTGAAGCAGACGTTTATAATGGTAAATTCCTGCCCATTCCGCATCGAAGATTGCTGCGAGTCCCTTCCCCCCAAAAGGCGTATAATTTTTTAACGATATCAACACTCCCAAAAACATTGGGAAATAATTAAATACCAGGAAATAAATCAACCCTGGGGCGGCAAACAGATAGAAAAGCCCATATTTTCTTACTGACTTCAAAAATCTTTGCCCTAACCCTTTCTTCCCTGGATGATCGATTGTTACTGTTTTCATTAATACTACTCCTTTCGTACCTTTCAATAGAAATGCAGAATGCTTCTCCAGCCTCCTGTATTGCTCTGTCAGCCCCACTATTACATCCTATTGTTTGAATCTTATATTTGCTCGATTCACTACTCATAGGATACGTTTTCTCGCCTCTATTTTCCATATCAGAATGGCTATAAATTATGTAAAAATTGCTATTTCCGTCAAATTACCCTAAACCCGGCTTTTGAACCTTTTGTTTTTGAGCATTTCAACTACAGCCTCCCAAAACTGCCCGTTGCAATCCTTTTTTTTCTATGCTATCATGGCCACAAATCACTGACTTGATTGCATAAATCAACCTATTTTTCGATTGGAGGAATGAAAATGACCACCACAGAATTAAATTGGACTGTAGGATATACCAATTCCCTTGATACAATCCCTGCAGAAATGTTTCCCGCATCCGTTCCGGGTGCAGCGCAGCTTGACTACGCGAATGCCAACCAATGGCCGCCCTACCAAAACGGAACAAACTACCAGGATTTTGCATGGATGGAGGACGTATTCTGGATTTATCAAGCCCCTCTTTGCTTCTCGCTGGATTCCATG
>JAGASC010000402.1 GCA_017621905.1 Roseburia sp. | reverse complement strand
TTTTCTATATCCCACTATTCCTAACCAGCCGTTCAAAGGATTCCGCAAACCTTTCGTCATCTTCCCTCGTTCGCTTCGCCGGTCCTTTCAAATGATGTTTCCCACTGGCCCGCCTTGCTTTCTTTGCCATGTGCCGCTCCATGAGCATCCGGTCAATGTTCTCATTGGTATACCACTTGCCGCTCTGATGAATCCCATATGCTCCTTTGCCAAGAATCATCGCCGCCACGCCATAATCCTGCGTTACCACGATATCTCCCCGCGCACACAAATTTACCAGTGCAAAATCCACCGCATCCGCACCGGCTCCAATCACTTTTACCTCGCTGTAATCTGACTGCAATACATGATTCGTATCGCACAGCAGAATTACCGGCAATTCATATTTTTTTGCTACCCGTTCCACAA
Organism: Roseburia sp.; assembly: GCA_017621905.1. Lineage (GTDB taxonomy): Bacteria > Bacillota > Clostridia > Lachnospirales > Lachnospiraceae > Roseburia. The sequence continues at coordinate 5,369 of JAGASC010000402.1, read as the reverse complement.
TGTTTACCACCGGGCAGGCATCTGCGTCTACTAATATTTTCATGGGCAAATCCTCTATTTCGTCAAATGCCGGAAAGTGTTAATCCGTATCTTCCTCCAGTGCCTCTATCAGAAAGCTTACCGGGCGGAAGCCATCGTTGCAGGATATCATTGCAGATTTCTTATTTTTCATCCAGCCGTCATATATATTTTCACCGCCATGCGCTAAGGTCATTACAAATGCTGACATGCTTTCCCAGGCGCTGTCACACATGCCCTCCGGTTTTGACCAGCCGTTTGCGATAAAAACCTGCCCCTCCTGCAGATTACAAGCATGTTCAATGGGATTCTCGTATTGATCTGCCAGGTCTTTATAAAAGGCTTTTTTCATAACTGTAATTCTGCACTTTTTCATATGAACATTCTCCTCTGCGTGAACTCTCCATTGCCCAAATCCAATGAGCTTCCTGTTTCTCCGACCACGTTTCTCCGTTCCAGTCCGGTCCGAACAGAACAGATGTCAACTGGACATCTTATCTCTGAAATACATACAAATTATACCTGTTTCCAAAGGACAAAGTCAACATTTTGCAGAACAAAACCATTCGCATTTAATATACTCCTTTACAACGTTTTCTACAACAAAAAGGGACCATTATCTATGCAACAGTCCCTCCAGTTCTTAACACCTTAAATTAAAGAAAAATATCTGCACGCATGATATATGCCATCATCATGAATATCCGTCGTAATATAATCCGCTGCCTGTTTCGCCTTATCCTGCCCGTTGCCCATGGCAATTCCATGGGCAACATATTCCAGCATATCAATATCGTTTGCGCTGTCTCCAAATGCATAGGTGTCTTTCCGGCTGATTCCCAGTTGCCGGCAAACAAATCGAATTCCTGATGCTTTACTGAATCCCTTCGGGACTCCTTCTACCATCACATTTTCATGTACCAGGAAATCATACCAGTCACTCAACTCTGCCACTGCCCGCTTTACATTATCATTATGAACAGGAATGTTGAATTTACTGATTTCCCACGCCATGTCATAGTCAACAACACTGTGGAAATGTTCTCCTGCTATCATCTTTAAACGTGAACGGGAGGCATCGTCCACAAAGTATTCCCCCGTAACATAAAGGTTATTTTTTCCTTCCAGCACTACAGGCACACGATACTTTTTCAATACCTCGAAGGTGTGCCTGATGCGTTTCGGAGCGATTGATCTATAAAAAATTTCCTTTTCGCCAAGTGATACGTAGGTACCGCAGCCTCCCACAATTCCGTCAAATCCAAGTTCATGAAGTACTGGAAAATGAAGTTGGCTCTTTACTCGGCCGGTACAGATAAATGTGTAGATTTCTCGTTCCTGAAGTAGACGAATGGCTGTCTTTGTGCTGTCCGGTATTATGCCATGGTCATCCCATAGCGTGCCGTCAATATCAAAAAATACTGCTTTTTTCATAGTTTATTTATTTTTGGCCTTTCGCATATTTAACCTCGCTCTGCACTATCAGTCTAGTGAAACAGGATATCTGCCAACAGCCTTTGCTTTACCGATGTCTGTCCCACACTATTCTGCTTTCCGAAATAATATTCGGTATGAGTCCTCTATCAACTGCTCTTTCTCCATCATATATGCATCATCCAGAGGCTTAAATATACGTCCATGTTCAAAATAAACACCATTACCTTTATATTCCATCTGTGAAATACAAACCCCTACATCTTGCGCCTTTGTTCCAAGAATCAAGGAACCATGTCGGAGTGTTACGAATCCAGACCCTTTGTGCAAATCTCCTACTACCGGCATTGTAATTAGTGGTATTTTAAACTTTAGTCTGATTTCTGTCCCTTTTTCTGCCACCACCCCAGCTTTTAGAAAAGAATTCTCTAACTGGTATTCCACCGGTTTACCATCAACCATACATTTTACATTTTCAACCCATTCCGGTATATAAAAATTACATTCCAATTGCTTCTGCAATTCGCAACTCTGTTCAATTCGTATAACGATTTCCCCTGTTCGCGGATAAGCACTTTCAATCCTTAATACCAGACCCGGAATCCAGGGAATCTGATATCTGCCATCAAAATAAAAAAGAAACCGCAGGTTATCTTTCTCCCCCTGCAAACTACAGGTCGAGGCAAAGGTCGTTCCTTCCCCACCGCGCATACTGCAGCACCAGTAAGATTCGTATATCGCATGTACCCGCACAGTTCCATCTTCCACACAATGATCACAGCCAAATCCACCATTTGGCCTCTGTCCGCGGCATACACCATTGTACCAGATTTCGTGAGCATCCCTTAAATAACTTCTGTCGGCAGTTGCCTCCCACAGAAAAACAGCCATCATAAAAGAGTCGATCACGCCACAGGGTTCTGTGCAGGATGGCCTCAGGAAGTGTACAAAATTGGCATAATTTTCTGTCATTCCTTTTCGCTTATAAATCTCAAACATCTTTTGGCAAAAGGACAGATACTCTGGCTTTTTATGAACAAAATACAACCGCATGATTCCCCGGCAGGCTGTCAGTGTAGCATGTGTCTGCGCGGAAATTCCTGCAAAGTCAATTGTCATAAAAACAGTTATCATTTCTTCCAGAAGTTCCAGAAGCTGTGAACCGCCAATCAGTTCATACGCATGTGCCAGACCATCCAAAGAAATGAACGCACATCCTGTGTCACCAGAGGTTTTCCAGCCAGAATACACACGTCCTGTCAATACTCCCACAGAATTTTCGTCACACGCCCTTTCTTCTGCTTTTTGAGGGTAATGAATAAATTTACCTCTCAACGGCAAATAGAGGTTTTCGATTATTTGTTTTATTTTTTCTAACACACGTGAATCATTTTTCCACGAATAGTACTCTATTAGTCCACGCAGCAGCCAGCTGTGGCCTGCCAGAGATTGTTCGTTAATCGCAGAAAAATCAATTACCTCTCCACGATATCCTTCTTCGTTACAATTATCAAAAATCCAATCCACCAGCCTGTCCAAATATGCCGGTTCCACATTTAGAGCCTTAGCTTCCAATGCCAAAGCCAATATCGCACGCCCCTCCCAATCGCCGGGCCACCCCACATTTTCCGCTTCTTTCGTCCCTGCCACACCAGGCTGATAGATGCGGTCATGCATACGGGCCATGTTTTTTATGATACGGGCCGCCGTCTCTCCAGACGGTATCACATGTTCCAATTTACAACTTTCCAATGTACTTTCCTCCTCATACGATCCTGTTCATTTCTTTTACCACTCAAAACATTCTTCCTATCAACAAAACAGGGGCATCTACTGACCTCTTTTTTGTTCTAGTAGATGCCCTTCCTATCCTATTCTGCATTCTGAAACAATATCCTGTAAGAAACCTCTTTTAACTGTTCTGTCTCCATCATATATGCATCATCCAACGGCTTAAATATGCGACCACCTCCAGAATACACACCATTTCCTTTATATTTCAGCTGTGCAACATCAACCTCTTTCTCCTGTGATTCTGTTCCAAGGATTAAAGAACCATGGCGAAGTGTCACAAGACCAGACCCTTTATGTTGATTTCCTACCACCGGCATAGTAAATAGCGGTATCTCAAACTGCAGGCAAATTTCTGTTCCACGTTCCGGCATTATCACCGTTTTTAGGAACGAATCTTCCAGTCGACTTTCCACCTGCGTTCCACCAACAATACACCTTACATTTTGAGCCCATTTCGGTATATAAAAATCGAATTCCACCTGATTCTGCGTTTCTGGAATCTGTTCGATTCGAATGAAAATTTCTCCCGTACGCGGATAAGAACTTTCCATGCTTAACACCAGACCGGGGATCCATGGAATCTGATATTTCCCATCAAAATAAAACAGAAACTGTAATCGCTCCTTCTCTCCACGTAAACTACAGGTTGAAGCAAAGGTTGTCCCTTCACCGCCACGCATGCTACAGCACCAGTACGCTTCATAAAAATTTTCATGTGTCCGTACCCTTCCATCCTCCACACAGTGGTCACATCCAAATCCACCGTTTGGTCTTTGTCCGCGGCATACACCATTGTACCAGATTTCATGGGCATCCTTTATATAGCTGCTGTTTCCGCTTGCTTCCCATAAGAATACCGCCAGCATAAAAGAATCAATTACCCCGCAGGGCTCTGTCCAGGAAGGTCTGGAAAACAAATTATAATTGGCATAATTTTCTGTCATCCCCTCCTGCTTATAAACTTCGAACATCTTTTGGCAAAACGAAAGATATTCCGGATTTCCATGAATCGAATACAGTCGCATAATACCTCTACATGCTGTTAAAGTGGCATGTGTCTGCATGGAAATTCCCACAAAATCAATCGTCATAAATACAGAAATCATTTCTTCCAGCAGTTCCAAAAGTTCTGGATCACCAATCAGTTCATAGACATGCGATAAACCATCCAGTGAAATAAAGGCGCATCCTGTGTCACTTGAAACTTTCCATCCGGAGAATTCCAATCCTGTCAATTCTCCTGCCGCCTTTCCGTCATAGACCCTTTCATCCGGTTTTTTCGGGTAGTATATATATTTTCCTTTGGTAGGCAAATACAGCTTTTGAACAATCTGCTTTATCTTTTCTAAAACACGGGAATCCTTTTTCCAGTTATAATACTCAATCAGACCACGAAGCAACCAACTGTGCCCCGCAAGGGATTGCTCATTTATCGAGGAAAAATCTATGATATCTCCGCGATATCCTTCTTCATTGCAGTTATGAAAAATCCAATCCACAAGTTTATCCAGATACGCAGGCTCCATGTTCAATGCTCTCGCTTCTAAGGACAGTGCCAAAACTGCGCGTCCCTCCCAATCGCCGGGCCAGCCCACATTTTCTGCTTCTGAAGTTCCCGCCACGCCCGGCCGATAGATGCGGTCATGCATACGCCCCATATTTTTAACAATACGTGCGGCGGTTTCTCCAGCCGGTATTACATCTTCCAATTTACATTTTTCCAATCACGGTTTCCTCCCTTAATCCTGTAATCTTTTGTCATTTTCTATTAAACAGTTATCGTGCTGATTTTATATAATATTTGATAGTTATTCATTCCTTCACGCTTCCCAAGGTTGCACCCTGCGTAAAGTACTTTTGAATAAATGGATATGCTACTATCAGAGGTAATGTTCCCAACACGATCTGGGCACATTTCAAGTTCTTATCAGACAACAAATTGTAATTCGGAATCGATTTATTGTTAGCTACCGCCGTAAAGTCCGTTTTAATTACCAGCGTTTGCAAAAAACTTGAAAGCGGATATTTATCACTGCTATCCATATATATAATACCATCCATCCATGCATTCCAATGAAATATCAGGCAAAACAGAAGCAAAGTCGCAATGGATGCCTTTGACA
>JAGASC010000401.1 GCA_017621905.1 Roseburia sp. | reverse complement strand
TCCCGCAGATAATACCAGCCGCCGTCTTCATCCCGAAACCAGCCGGTATCCGTGCTTCCATCTTTCGCCACATGCAGCCAATTTCCCGCATCATCACGCTCCCAGCCGGCATATACAGTCGAAGATGAAACCGCTGCACACACGGCTGCCAGCAGTGCCACTTCTGCCCCTTTTCTTCTGTGCTTCGTTCCTCGTATCGCACACATACATCCACCTCCTGAATTGTATCGTCATGTTCCCGGATCTTCCGATTGATCAATCGAGAGAATACCCAGATAAAAAAGAAAACTTTGAAAAAAAGAATTGTGAGTTCATATTATCACACTGCAGTCCAGAATGCAATATCAAAAATTACAAAATGTAAATATTTTTTCCGTTCTAATTTCTTTTGCTACCGCATATTCTGCTTATAAGTATTGCTTTGGAAGTATTCCTCATGGTTCTGCCACTCAGTCACCTGTCCCCCGGCGATCAGGGACGCATCGTATGGATTGCCAGTGAACTCCACAGGAGAGAACGGCTCTGTGACCTCGGATTTCTTCCGGGAGAAACACTTACCTGTGTTCTGCAGGATGCTCACCAGCATCTCAAAGCCTATCGCGTAGGAGGCTCTCTCATTGCGCTGCGTCAGGAAACCGCCAATGAGATTTTCGCTGAAATTCTCCGTCCACCATCCCATACGTCTCCATAAAATGCAAAAAACTCCGGACTGTATCACACCACAGCCCGGAGTTGCAACTTATGTCTCATCCAGTTCGATTTAATCTTCTTCTGCATCCTCTTCTTCAATGATGCCGGAACCTACCGTTCCGGTCACAGTTGCGACTACCGTAGCAACTACAAACAAAACAAGCAGAATGAGACCGCCTCCCATGATCATCATAAATTCCATATGCACGCCTCCTGTTCTTCTACAAAACATTCACTTCAGTCAAGTATATCACAATCCCCCGGTGAATTCAATTAAGAATTCATTTCCATCCCGGCATTGACAGAATCCTCACAGGAACGCATTGCTTCCAGAGTTTTGTTCAGCAGTTCATCCAGTTCCCAGCCAAGACGTTCCGCACCCTCACGGATCACCTCACGGGAACAGCCCGCCGCAAACCGCTTGTCCTTGAATTTCTTCTTCAGACTGGACAACTCCATATCCTTCGTGCTTTTGGACGGACGCATCTTCGCAGCCGCGCCAATCAATCCGGTCAGCTCATCCGCCGCAAATAAAACCTTTTCCATCAGATGCGTCGGCTCCACATCACAGCAAATACCATATCCATGAGAGCAGACCGCATGAATCATATCCTCACCAACGCCACCTGCACGCAGAAGCTCCGGTGCCTTCACACAATGCTGTTCCGGATACTGCTCAAAATCAATATCATGAAGTAATCCGCAGATTCCCCAGTATTCCTCGTCCTCCGCAAATCCCAGCTCCTTTGCATACCAGCGCATCACACCTTCTACCGTGAGCCCATGAAGAATATGAAACGGCTCCTTATTATGCTCTTTTAAAAGCGCTAATGCAGCTTCTCTCGTAATCTGACTTGTCATGATTTTTCCTCCTTCTGTGTTCCTTCCCCTTGTTCTTTATTCTATACCACTTTTTTTCAAATGTTAAGTTGTATTTTTTCTAAGATTGGTGTATAATAAGTGACATGCAGATATAGTTCATCGGTAGAACATCAGCTTCCCAAGCTGAGGAGGCGGGTTCGATTCCCGTTATCTGCTTTTTTTATTGCATTTACAAGGAAAACAGAGGTTGCCTCACTGAAGAGGATCCCTCTGTTTTTACGTTTGACACCATATTGACACCACTTGCATATCATCACAGTACGCTTTCCAGCTTCTTCATCTCTTCCTCCTTAGTATTTGGAAGCACATGCGAATACAGATCTGCGGTTATCGCAAGACTGCTGTGACCGAGAATCGACTGCATAACCTTCAACGGAATCCCCTGCTCCAGTCCCCTTGTGGCAAATGTATGGTGGAAATGTGTGCGGTGTAATTACCTCAAACTCAATACCCGCTTTTGTTTTCCTTTAATGATTACATTATACTATATGTGACACATTATTGACTTTATGGTATACTATCATTGTAAGGTGGAGAAGATAAACGTATTTTTCACCGCTCCAACGTCAAAAATCATAAAAGGTGGTGAACAAATGCCGATTACTGAAGCTGGTGAATCTGTCAACGGATACACCAAGAAAGCAATCGACAGACGGCTTGAATCCGACAATATAACTCAGGAAGGAGCGTGACCCTATGCCATTACCAAAAGAGCACACTTACACCATTGATGATATTTACAACCTGCCAGAAGGGCACCGGGCGGAGCTGATCGACGGACAGATCTACGATATGGCACCGCCAAGCACTGCACACCAGAGAATCCTGTCTTTCCTGCATCTGGAGATTGGAAGCTATATCAGAAATAACAATGGAGCATGTGAAGTGATACCGGCACCATTCGCAGTATTTCTGCACAATGAGAATGAATCTGACTTATCAAATTATCTGGAACCGGATATCAGCATTATCTGTGATTCTGACAAGATCGATGACAAAGGTTGCCACGGTGCACCCGACTGGATTATTGAGATCGTATTACCCAGCAGCAGGCGCTTAGACTACTACACGAAGTTGTCCTTATATCGCGCAAATGGAGTCAGAGAGTATTGGATTGTTGACCCCATGAAACGAACCATTCTCCTTTATGATACTGAGCACGACGCTGCCCCGGTCATCTACTCCTTTACTGATATTGTAAAAGTGAACATCTACGATGATCTGGAAATCGATTTTTCCAAGTTGCATATCTGATTTGTTTCCGGCAGCAGGCCTTCGCGGTTCTGCTGCTTTTTATTACACGAATACGAAGTTTTGCTAAGTTGGGTTTGGTTGGGTTTTCTCTTTGTTCGGTTTTTATGTTCATTGTGACCCTTTTTAGGGACTGCCAAAAGTGCCGAATAACGAGCTCAAATTTGATCCGGTTGCAATTTCGTGCCCTAGAAGTGACATAAAATATCACACGATATGTTGTTTTGCAACGCGAAACATAGCCGTCATTATCTCCATCACCGATCTGTCTCCCACCGCATATCCTATACAAAACCCCTTTGAGGATTACACATGCCTTACAATCAAACTACCCCAGGTCTCTCTTTCATTCACCTTCTCACCCGGAATCAGCCCCGTGCCATGGCATGGGTACGCGGCGGGACAGCTGCTCCTGAGCTCAGCGGTCTCGTCAAATTCTACGACACGCCTTATGGCGGTATCCTGATCGAAGCAGAGATCTTTGGTCTCCCCAACCGTGCTATGCCCGGGTCCACAGACTGGTATGCCATGCATATCCATGAAACCGGAGACTGTTCCAACCAGTTTATGAACACCGGCGAACATTATAATCCGGATATGGTGATGCATCCACAGCATGCCGGTGACCTGATGCCTCTTTTTGCCAATCAGGGATATGCCTGGTATGCTTACTATGACAAACGTTTCCAGATTCCGGAAATTCTGAATCGCTCCGTCGTGATTCATCAGTACCGGGATGATTTTTCTACTCAGCCTGCCGGAGCATCCGGTTCCAGAATCGGATGCGGTATCATACGAAATGTCTAAATAAATGCCTTCCTGAAAAAATATCAAGAAAGCGTTAACACTGCCCGCCTTCCCCGTTAAAAAACCCTTTATTCTCTTCCATTATCGGTAATTAATGAATAAAATAAAACCGTTGAAAACAGCCACGCATGGCCACAGGCAGCAGCGTCGGAAGGAGGAGCATCCATGTCCATTGTTATTTCTCTTATCATGATTTTGTACGGAATTATCGGCGGTGTTTCCACACTTGTCCTGACACTCGGGATTCCGGTAATATTGGCCTGGAAAGTTTACCGCAAGGTAAAATTCAACATTCCCTTAACCTGTTAGGAAAACACAAACAGGTATCCCCCTTTTGTGATTTCTTTCCATAACAGACTCTTTCCCAAAAAAGGGACTGCCGGATCTCCGACAGCCCCTTTACTATTTCGATGTATTGTAATCTTTTTCCCGCTGCTGCTTCGAATACAATGCTTTCGCACTGACTCCCGGAAGACGGCCCAGCTTACCGGACACGGCACTGATAATATCAGCAGGCGCATCCAGCACAATACTGATAATATTAACCATTTTCTCACGGTAAGGCAGTCCCATCCTGCCGATAATAAAGGAAT
>JAGASC010000400.1 GCA_017621905.1 Roseburia sp. | reverse complement strand
CCTGGTGGAGCGCAGCCGGGAGATGTACAGTGCTGAAATTTATAAGGAAGATTTTCTGGCAGTAAAAAAACTGATAAAAAAATATGATGCGAAGCTGGCGTCGGATTTTGATAAATGCAATAAAGTTTTGCTGGACTACAAACGGGAATGTGAAAAATATGTGGTCTATGACAATATTGGAACGCTGGTATTCGGGTTGATGCGGCTGGCGGGTAATCTGGATGAATTTTTGCGCAGCAGAGCAGAATTTCCGGAGCGGAAAGAAGTGACGGAATTTTATCTGAATTTGCGGAACTTTATGAATACTTATGAACTCGTGGATGAAAATTACGAGATTTATTCGGAACACGAGGAGGATGGGCGGTTCAAACTGAAGCTTTACTGCGTAGACCCGTCCCGGAATCTGCAGGAGCGGCTGGATAAGGGCAATTCCACCATATTTTTTTCCGCGACGCTGCTTCCGATTCAGTATTATAAAAATTTGCTTTCTACCAAAAAAGATAACTACGCGGTTTATGCGGAGACTGCTTTTTCCGAGGAGCAGCGGCTGCTTTTGCTGGGGAAGGATGTGAGCAGCCGGTATACCAGAAGAAATCGGAATGAATTTCAGAAGATTGCAGCCTATATTTTGCGGACGGCGCTGGCGCATAAAGGGAATTATATGGTGTTTTTCCCTTCTTATAAAATGATGCAGCAGGTGTACGAGGTGTTTTGCGAGGAGAATGAAATAGCCGAAGAAATTGGACAGGTGAACTGCATTGTGCAGCAGACAGGCATGCGGGAGGCAGAAAGGGAAGCGTTCCTCGCGGCATTTTCAGAAGAAAACTCCCGTGCCAGAGAAAAGTCACTGGTGGCATTCTGCGTGCTTGGCGGCATTTTCGGGGAGGGCATTGATCTGAAAAATGAGCAGCTTGTGGGCGCGATTATTGTGGGAACAGGACTTCCACAGATCAGCAATGAGCGGGAAATACTAATGAATTACTACAATAAACGTTCCGGGGAAGGTTTTGACTATGCCTACCGCTATCCCGGTATGAATAAGGTATTGCAGGCGGCAGGGCGTGTCATTCGTACCGTGACGGATGTGGGAGTCATTGAACTTTTGGATGAGCGTTTCTTACAGAGCGATTATGGCAGTCTTTTTCCAAGAGAATGGGAGAATTTCACTGTTTGTAATGTAGATACGGTGGATGAGCATCTGAGAGAATTCTGGGATGAGAAAGAATTATGAATAAAAAAGAGTGCCGGAAACCGACACTCTTCTTTAAATCCATTGTTTGCAATATATTAATCTAACAAATAAAAACAAATTCTATTTAAAAAGAAAAAGGTACATGAAACGACTGATTGAAAACGGTAAAGCTTACCGTCTGAAGTAGCAGATTATCTTACTACTACTACGTTGGTTGCCTGAGGTCCTTTGGAACCATCTACAACGTCGAATTCTACGGCAGAACCTTCTTCGAGGGATTTGAATCCGTCCATGTTCAGCCCTGAGTAGTGTACGAATACGTCACTTCCTGTTTCGTCGGAAATGAATCCGTAACCTTTTTGGTTGTTAAACCATTTTACTGTACCTTTCATTAAAAAGTACCTCCAAAAAATATTTCTTGCTGCAATTGTTTTGCAACTAAACACACCATACCACAGTCATTTTCAAAAGTAAAGGAAAATAAAAAGAAATTTGAAATTTTAGCGTATACAAAGCGAAGGTACAGGTTACGCCCCAAATATGCAGGTATATGCGTTGCATAAGCATGCCGGCTGCTATTACAGTTCCTCAAATACGATGGCGTGGTTCTTTAAAAAGCGCTTTACCAGCTGGTCCCATTCTCCTTCCAGGCTCTTGTCCGCGGAGAAAGTGCGGTAGGAAATGCCGGTGGTGAGCAGCAATTTTCCGTGCTGGAATTTCAGGTTTAAAAACATGCCGGTGATATCCTCCGGGGTAAAGGAGCTTTTGGTCTGTTCTAAAGTGCGGGTCAGGTTGGCAGGCGAGAGCAGAAATACAAATTTGAAATAAGTGGGTGTGCGCTTCCCTTTAATTAAATCAAAACACTGGGGGCGTATGTTTCCAAAAGGAAGGAAAGGAAGACCAACAAGGCCGCCCGTCTCCAATTCCTCGTTGGAATAGAAATCCGCATTTAAACTGCCGTCTAAACTCCAGGTGACGCTGCTTTGGATGGCAGCCTCCCGAAGCAAAAAGTTATCGAAGGTTTCGCTGCAGAGCAGCTTGTTCATGAAATCTTTAATCTCTAATAGGTTCAGTGCAATCATAATATCTCCGTTTCGTTTTGGCGCGTAAATGTCTGTCGACATTAAGAATTATACCATAATTTCCTGAAATTGAAAGCCCTGGGTCACAACTGAGCAGAAAAAACGGTTGACAATCATATAAGGCTTTGTTAGTTTATAAGTAATGAAAAATTTTAGCCTGGGTAACTGCTCAGGCGTTTTTTCTGGTTAATAAAGGGAAAAGATAGAAAAATCGGAAAAATGAAATGAGAAAGGCAGAGCAATCATTATGAAGGAAACAGAACTTTTATTCGACTTGTTAAAAAGAGGCGTATCCCCGGTGCAGGTGGTGGATGTATGTAGTGAGAGACTTGAGGTGGCGGGATTTCAGGCGTTAAGCTATGGGGAAAATTGGAATCTTGTAAGTGGCGGGAGCTATTACATGAAGCATCACGACACCACATTATTCGCATTTACTGTTGGAAATGAGTGGGAAGAAAAGGGCGCACCGGCCATCCGTATCGCAGCGGCACATACAGATTTTCCATGTCTCCGTATTAAACCTTCCGCAGATATGGCGTCAAACGGATATGCCCAGGTAAACATCGAGGTATACGGCGGGGCCATTTTAAATACCTGGCTGGACCGGCCGTTAGGAGTCGCAGGACGCGTGGCATTGAAGAGTGAGAATCCTTTTTCACCACAGATAAAGGTTTTTACATCGGAGAGAAACCTTCTGACCATTCCAAACCTTGCCATCCACATGAATCGTGAGGTCAACAAGGGAGTGGAATTAAATAAACAGGTAGACATGCTGCCGATTCTGGCACTGATTCCGGAAGAGGAGAAGAAAAATGATTATTTCCTTT
>JAGASC010000030.1 GCA_017621905.1 Roseburia sp. | reverse complement strand
TTTCGCGGAAAATCTCCACCGCCGCCCCTGGTAATGATTCCAACCTCAAAGGCTTTCTCCATAATACCACAAACCGCTTCCGCACTTAAATTGTGGAGCTGAATCGTCTGACAGGTAGTAAAATGAGCCTTATCTACCTTGTATTCTGCAATAGCATCTGCAACAAATTTCAGTTTTTCCTTTGTCAGCCGTCCGCCGGGCATACGAAGTCTTAACATGCTGGCCTCGCCGCCCCTCTGGGAATAGCTTCCGAAGCCACCGGAAAATCCCTTGTAATCCTTCATGCTTACTTCTTTCGCGTAGAACTTATCTGTCATCTCGCGAAACTCAACCAGATCCTCTTTGAATTCCTTTACTAATTTTTCCTTTTTCATATTCTCCTTCCACTCTTACTCCATAGACGCAACAATCGCATCTGCCAGCGCTTCCAGTTCTCCCCTCTGGCCTGCTGCCATATCAGATTTGATGCTGACCTGAGTATCCAGAACATTCATGTCCTTCATCTCCCCCAGCTTCTCCCGCATCATTTTTGCAGTCACCGGTGCCCAGGTTCCGTTCTCCATCAGCGCAACCGTACGCTTCTGCACGGCAAGAGCCTTCATATCCGTAAGCAGATTTTCCATAATCGGATATATGCCTCCGTTATAGGTCGGCGTCGCAAGCACCAGGTGGCTCGCACGAAAAATCTCAGATATCAACTCAGATATATGCGTGCCGGACACATCATATACCGCAATATTTTTCGCTCCACGCTCTGCAAGGCAACCCGCCAGCGCGTCCGCTGCCGCCTCCGTGCGTCCGTACATGGAAGCATACATAACCACTACCGCCTGATCCTCCGGCTCATAAGTGCTCCACTTCTGATATTTATCCAGAAAATAGCCCAGATTTTCTCTCCATACCGGTCCATGAAGCGGACAAATCACGGAAATATCCAATCCGACCGCTTTTTTCAGCAGCGCCTGTACCGGCGCACCGTATTTCCCAACGATATTGCTGTAATAACGTCTTGCATCCGCAAGCCAATCCCGTTCAAAATCTACTTCATCCGCAAAAATATTTCCGTTCAGTGCACCGAAGGTACCGAATGCATCCGCAGAAAACAACACCTTGTCCTTCGCGTCATAGGTCACCATAGCCTCCGGCCAGTGCACCATAGGCGCCATCACAAAATGCAGGGTGTGCGCACCGGTTGATAAACTCTCCCCTTCTTTTACCACAACTGCCCTCTCTTCAAAACCTGTCCCGAAAAACTGCTTCAGCATACCAAAGGTCTTGGCATTTCCCACCACAGAAACCTCCGGATATCTGCGAATAATATCACCAATCATGGCACAATGATCCGGCTCCATATGGTTCACTACCAGATAATCCAGACTTCTGCCTGCGAGCACATGCTCCAGATTCTCAAAAAACTGCCCTGCAACTCCTGCATCCACGGTATCCAGCAACACTGTTTTCTCATCCATCAACAGATAGGAGTTATAGGAAACTCCCCTCGGAATAGGAAAAATATTTTCAAACCGGGCCAGTCTTCTGTCACTTGCTCCAATCCATATAATATCTTCCGTCACTTTTCTTACATTGTACATTTTGTAAAGCCTCTTTCCTTTTCATATTCTACAATCTTTCATATGGCCCTTAGAACGCACCACAATCATGATACGCATTGCGCCCCGCAAACACCGCGGCACCGTTTTTGTATCACGAAGTCAATGACTACCTTTGCAGTTTGCCGTATCATATAAACTCTCTGAAATTGCCTTTTCATCATCTCATACTTTTTTTACATATAGAAGTGGGATCTTTTGGGACAACTATTCTTATTAAGAAATTGTCCCAAAAGTCCCCAGTTTTTATTCCTGTTATGCTAATCTTCCACAGCACTGTTTATATTTTTTACCGGAGCCGCAGGGACACGGGTCATTTGGATAAACCTTTGCCGTCGCGCGCTTTTTCGGTGTGTTGACCGCTGTGTCATCCTTGTTGGTACCTGTCACTTTGGCCACCTGTTCACGCTCTACTTTCTGCTCAATCTTTACATGATACAGCAAACGTACCGTATCCTCCTGGATGCTTGCCGTCATATCATCGAACATATCAAAGCCTGCCATCTTGTACTCAACCAGCGGGTCGCGCTGTCCATACGACTGTAAACCGATACCCTGGCGCAGCTGATCCATATCGTCGATGTGATCCATCCACTTGCGGTCGATAACCTTTAAGAGAACGACACGCTCCAGCTCGCGGAACTGTTCCGGCTCCGGAAACTCGGTTTCCTTGGCCTCGTACAATTTCACAGCACGCTCCTTTAACAAGTGCTTTAATTCCTTCTGTCCCTTCACATTTTCCACGTCCGCCTCTGTTACCGGCTGTATCGGGATAATCGGAAGCAGCAGCTGGTTAAGCTCGTTCAGATCCCATTCATCCTTCGAAACATCGGAAGAAATACAGGTATCTACACAGCTCTCCACCCGGTCTGTAATCATCTTGAAAATGGCATCCCGCATGTTTTCTCCGTTCAGAACGCGGAGACGCTCGTTATAAATAATCTCTCTCTGGTCGTTATTTACCTGGTCGTACTCCAACAGGTTCTTTCTGACACCAAAGTTGTTGTTCTCAATCTTTGTCTGGGCCTTCTCGATGGCGGAGGTCAGCATCTTGTGCTGAATCTGCTCATTTTCCGGAACACCTAAGGTGTTGAACACAGACATCAGCTTCTCGGAACCGAACAGGCGCATCAAATCGTCCTCTAAGGAAATGAAGAACTGGGATTCACCCGGATCTCCCTGTCGTCCGGAACGTCCACGCAGCTGGTTATCGATACGTCTGGATTCATGACGCTCAGTACCGATAATCTTAAGACCGCCTGCTGCTTTCGCGTCGTCGTCCAGTTTAATATCGGTACCACGGCCTGCCATGTTGGTGGCGATGGTAACTGCTCCGTGTACACCGGCAGCTGCAACGATTTCTGCCTCCATCTCATGGAACTTTGCATTCAGCACGGTATGTGGAATTCCTTCTCTCTTCAGCAGGCTGCTGACAAGTTCGGAGGTCTCGATGGTAATCGTACCCACCAGTACCGGCTGCCCTTTGGCATGAGCCGCCTTTACTTCCTCCACCACCGCGTGTAATTTTTCTTTCTTGGTCTTGTAAACCGCATCCTGTTTATCTTCACGGATGACCGGACGGTTGGTTGGAATTTCCACTACGTCCATGCCGTAAATATCACGAAACTCCTTTTCCTCCGTCAGTGCGGTACCGGTCATACCGGCCTTTTTCTCAAATTTATTAAAGAAGTTCTGGAAGGTAATTGTAGCAAGGGTCTTGCTCTCTCTTTTACCTTCACGTGCTCTTTTGCCTCAATGGCCTGATGCAGACCGTCAGAATAGCGGCGTCCCGGCATGATACGGCCGGTAAACTCATCAACGATCAGAACCTGGTCGTCTTTCACCACGTAATCCTGGTCGCGGAACATCAGGTTATGGGCCCGCAGCGCAAGGATCATGTTATGCTGT
>JAGASC010000399.1 GCA_017621905.1 Roseburia sp. | reverse complement strand
TGTCTCCCAGGATTACCTGAAAAAAATGAGAAAGAATGATCCCTCCTCGGCGGTGGTGCAGTTCCCATACCAGAATGACGGCGGTGTGTACCATTATCCAAAAGAATTGACAGAGCAGATGGAAGGATATATGGTAGAACGTCTCATGAAGCAAATACCAAAGGAGAATATTTTTTTAAGGAAGGAATTGTGAGTCAACAAGGAACTGAAAATGAAGTGCCAATCAAAAATAAAGCAGCAATAGTAACCGGTGCTTCCTCCGGCATAGGATTTGCCATCAGTCAAAAACTCTGTGCACAGGGATATGAAGTGTATGGAATCGGAAGAAATTTTGAAAAGGCAGAAGCTGCGGAGCTTAAAAATTCCGGTAAAGCCCAGTTCCATCCCGTCATCTGCGACCTGCTGGATACCGATAAACTCTGTAAAATTGTCCGCCAAATTGCAGCAGAACATGATATATACATCCTGGTAAATAATGCCGGTGTCGGTTACTATGGCCTGCATGAAGAACTGAACCCAAAGAAAATTCAGGAGCTGGTGCGCACCAACCTGGAAGTTCCTATGATATTGGCCCAGCAACTGCTGCGTGATATAAAAAAGCACAAAGGTTACATCATCAACATCACCTCCGTCACAGCCAGCCAATCCAATCCGCACGGCTGTGCCTACGGTGCCACAAAAGCAGGTCTCGCCAGTTTTTCCCGCAGCCTTTTTGACGAGGCGCGCAAATACGGTGTAAAAGTAATTGCAATCTCGCCGGATATGACCGGTACGAATCTGTATCGAAATGCAGATTTTGAAGCCGACGAGGCAATCGAAGCACACCTTCTGCCGGAAGACGCGGCAGAGGCAGTAAGCTGGATCTTAAACCAGCGCGAGAGCCTGATTGTGACTGACATCACGTTAAAGCCACAGCTTCATCGTATAAAAAGGAAGAAAACCATAAACTTCCCGGAATGAAAATTTGTAAAATGGAAGCACACAGAAATGAGGAAACAAAATGCAAGACGAAAGAAAAACAATACTATTTGAACATACCCCAATACCCAAGGCCGTGGCGCAGCTTGCGATACCGACCATTTTAAGCTCGCTGGTTATGGTCATTTATAACCTGGCGGACACCTACTTTGTAGGAATGCTCAACAATTCCGTTCAAAATGCAGCCGTAACCCTGGCAGCTCCGGTATTGCTGGCATTTAACGCCATCAATAACCTGTTCGGTGTCGGCAGTTCCAGCATGATGAGCCGTGCCCTGGGCAGAAAAGATTATGACACCGTATCCCGCAGCTCAGCTTTCGGATTTTACTGCTCACTAATCTGCGGAATCGTATTTTCACTGATCTGCACAATAGGCAAGCAGCCTCTGTTGAACCTGCTCGGCGCAGACGCAGGTACCGCAGCGGCCACAGAGGCTTATATGAAATGGACCGTCAACCTTGGCGCAGTGCCATCCATACTAAACGTGGTAATGGCCTATCTGGTGCGTGCCGAAGGCTCCGCCCTTCATGCCAGCATCGGGACCATGAGCGGATGTTTGTTAAATATTATTTTAGACCCTGTTTTTATTCTGCCTCAGGGCCTTGACATGGGAGCAGAGGGCGCAGGACTGGCCACCTTCCTTTCCAACTGTGTGGCCTGCCTGTATTTTCTGATCCTGATATTCGTAAAACGTAAAAACACCTATGTCTGCATCAATCCGGCAAAATTCTGCCTGAACAAAGAGATTGTGCTGGGCGTATGCGGTGTGGGTGTGCCCGCCTCCATACAAAATCTTTTGAACGTCACCGGAATGACAATTCTCAATAATTTTACAGCCTCCTACGGATCGGATGCGGTGGCTGCCATGGGAATTACGCAGAAAATCAATATGATTCCCATGTATATCGCCATGGGCGTTTCCCAGGGTATCATGCCGCTGGTCAGCTACAACTATGCCAGTGGCAATTACAAACGAATGAAAGACAGCATACGTTTTTCCGCGGCGGCCAGCGTAAGTTTTCTGGTGGCGGCTTCCGTCGGCTACTATGTGGGGGCAGAGAACCTGATAGCTCTGTTTATGAAAAATGAGACGATTGTGGCATACGGAACCAGATTTCTGCGGGGTTTCTGTCTGGGACTGCCCTTCTTATGCATAGATTTTCTTGCCGTAGGTGTATTCCAAGCCGTAGGAATGGGAAAAAACTCCCTGATATTTGCCATTATGCGAAAAGTTGTGCTGGAGATTCCGGCAATCTATGTTTTAAATTATCTTTTCCCCTTGTACGGACTGGCTTACGCGCAGTTCGCAGCAGAAGTGGTGCTGGCGGTAGCAGCGGTAATCGTGTTAGTCCGTTTGTTTGGAAAACTTGAGCGTCAGGAAAATACCAGAGTCATGACTTGTCCAGAGCCCTGGAATGGAGGAAAAAAATGACACTACAACAATTAAAATATGCGCTGACCATCGCAGACTGCGGTTCCATGAATGAGGCGGCCAAGCAACTTTTCCTCTCTCAGCCCAGCCTGTCAGAAACGATCAAAGAACTGGAAACAGAAATCGGCATCCAGATCTTCCTGCGCTCCAACCGCGGAATCGTCATCACCCCGGAGGGGGAGGAATTTCTTGGTTACGCGAAGCAGGTCACGGAACAGTTCGGCCTGCTGTCCGCAAAATACATCGAAAAACAGACCCGAGAAAAATTCAGCGTTTCTATGCAGCACTACACCTTCGCAGTCAAGGCTTTTGTGGAAACCGTAAAAAAAGCCGGCATGGACAGCTATGAATTTGCGGCCAACGAGACCACCACCTACGATGTCATGGAAAACGTAAAAAATTTCAAAAGTGAAATCGGTGTACTCTACCTCAACGATTTCAACGAAAAAGTTATGACTAAAATCATCCGGGAGAAAGGGCTGGAGTTCATCGAATTATTTACCTGCGACACCTTTGTCTATCTCTGGTGTGGTCATCCTCTGGCGGAGCAAAAGGTGATTTCCATGGAAGAACTGGACGAATACCCCTGCCTGTCCTTTGACCAGGGCAAAAACAACTCTCTGTATCTGGCGGAGGAGATGAAGAGCACTTATGACTATAAACGACTCATCAAAGCCAGTGATCGAGCTACACTGTTAAACATTATGAAGGGGTTAAACGCTTACACCCTCTGCTCAGGTATTATCTGCGAAGAATTAAATGGCAGCGATTACAAGGCAGTCCCCTTGAAGGAAACAGAAAAAATGCGCATTGGTTATGTCAAACGCAAGGGTGCGAAAATCAGTCATATTGGCGAGATGTACATTGAAGAGTTGGTCAAATATAAGGAAAAAAT
>JAGASC010000398.1 GCA_017621905.1 Roseburia sp. | reverse complement strand
AGTGCATATTTGTAAGATGTCTTTACAGTGGAAGCTGTTTCTAAAATATGAGTGAGCGGAAGGTATATTCGGAAAAGAAAGGAGATTCATTTATGGCAGAGAATATTGTGATTGCACTGAAAATTATGGGGCAGGGGATGCTTGGAATTTTTGCATCAATCCTGTTGATTATGCTGGTGATTTCATTGATAAAGAGATTTTCGTCGGGAGAAGCAAAGAAGGATAAACCCCAAGAACAAGGCTAGAGGCATGTTCTTAAATATCCTCGGTGCCAAAGGCATAGAGCTGGAGGAATAAAAAGTGAAAAAGACAGTGTGTTTTCTGAAAAAGGGAATACATTGTCTTTTTTAGCGTTTCTCACCAATTTGAACCGTCCGAAAACCCTCCCCGTGCACTTCATTGGATTCCAAAACAATCAAAAAAGATTCCGGATCTTCATTTTTGATTGCCTGCTGCACCAGATACATTTCTTTGTTATTGCAGGCGCACAGAACCACCTGCTTTGCCTCTCCGCTGTACCCGCCCTGTGCCGGTAAAATAGTGGAACCGCGTTTCGTACATTCGTCAATCAAGGCACATATTTTCTCCCCGTGCCGGGTGACAATAAGCGCCATTTTCCCCGCATTAATGCCGTACATCATTTTATCCACCACCACCGCAAAAAGATAATTTACAATCATTCCATAAATAATCCCATCCATATCCTTCAGCAAAATGCCCCCCACCAGGATAATACCCACATCCGACAGAAAAGCAATCTTTCCGAGCGAAATATAAGGTTTCACAGCCTTTACAGCCATAATGATAAAGTCGGAACCGCCGGTGGACGAGTTCTGCATATAGATTAAGGCGTAGCCAATGCCGCCAATCACGCCGGTGCAAAGTGCAGCCAGCAGCCGGCTCCCCTCGTAAACGGGAAAAAGCGGAGCGATATAGTCAATAAAAACAGATGTAATGATCATACAGCGAACAGAACTTATAAAAAATCTTCTGCCAAGAAGCTTATAACACAAAGCAGCCACAGGTACATTGAGTATGATTGTGGACAGACCGATAGGAACACCGGATAGCCGGTATAGAATAATGGAGATACCGGAGAAGCCGGTCATGGGAAATTCGGCCTGCACCGCAAAATTATAGATGGAAGCTGCGATTAAAATACTTCCTAACACTTCCCAGAAAAACTGTTCTACTGTATTCTTTGCATTTGAATGGCTTCGCATCGAGTCCCGTCCTCCTTTTCCTGACATCTTCCTAATAGTTTTTCACTTCTTTTGTTCAAATATTCACTCAAAAATTAATGCTCCAAAAGTTAATTTTGAGACGTTAGCCAATACCTCATAAGCATCCCCCCAAATCAGCACTCCATTTTACAATTTAATCAAAAAAGTAGTTCATTTTATCCCCAAGAAGCCGTATAATATTGGCATGAGACTACGATCGGAGGAAAGCCATGTATAACAAAGTAAGCGTAGGAGGAAACCTTGCCGGAACCATCAATTTCGCGATGCAGCAGAATTACGTTCCGGTGATACGAAATCTGGTGGTAAACAATGAATCGGAAGAAACATTAACAGACCTTGACTTAAAGATTACTTTTGACCCTGAGTTTGCAAAAGAATATACATATCATATAGAAGAAATTGCAGCCAACCAGTCCGTGGAGATTTCCCCGGTAAAAATTCAGCTTAAGACAGAGTTTCTCTTCTCCCTCACGGAGAAAATAGTGGGAACCATTCAGCTGGAACTATGCTCCGGAACGGAAAAGATTTATTCCTACAGCGATGAAGTGGAGCTTTTAGCCTTCGACCAGTGGAGCGGTCTGCTTTTCATGCCCGAGATCATCACCGCATTCGTCACGCCGAATCATCCAAAGATTGCAGAAATCATCCGGGATGCATCCGGCGTGCTGAAAAAATGGACGGGCAATCCCTCCTTTACTGGCTATCAGACCCGCAATCCCAACAATGTAAAATTACAGATGGCCGCCATCTATACAGCGATTCAGATGCAGGGAATTGTATACAATAACCCACCGGCCAGCTATGAAGTGATTGGCCAGCGCGTTCGGCTGCCCCATATCGTGTTGGAGCAAAGACAGGGTACCTGCCTGGATTTGGCAGTACTTTATGCCGCCTGTTTAGAGGCAGTGGGCCTATTTCCGCTTCTTTTCTTTATCAAGGGACATGCCTTTGGAGGCTGCTGGCTGGAAGAGGAGACTTTCGCTGACTGCGTGGTGGATGACGTTTCGTCCATTGAAAAACGAATTGTTCCGGGGGCAGAGGAAGTGCTTCTGGTAGAGTGTACAGATCTGGTGTCCGGAAAAAATACAGAATTTGATAAGGCACAAAAACACGGTAAGGATCATCTGAACATCCTGAGCAATTTCCAGTGCGTCATCGACGTGCAGCGTTCAAGGGGCAGCGGCATCCGCCCCATCCCTTTACGCTTAGAACAGGCTTATCACTCCTACAAAGATGTTTCCGAAGAAGCGGAGGAGGCACGGGAGCAGGTGGAAACCCAGGCGCCGTCTATGCTGGACAGTTCCCTGCTTGGGAAAGTTGCGGAGAGCAATGAACCGGTAACCAAACAAAAAATATGGGAAAGAAAGCTTTTAGATTTCAGTCTCCGCAACACACTTTTGAATTTCCGGGTGACGAAAAACTCATTCCAGCTGATGGCGGCAGACTTGAGCGAATTGGAAGATAAGCTGGCGGACGGAAAGGATTTTCGCATTATGGAGATCCCTTCGGAGTGGACCATTTCCCTGCGCGATACGAAAATGTTTGAGATAGAAACGGAAAAGGATCTGATCAAGAGTATCGCTACGGAGGAATTCAAAAGCTCCCGCATCCGTACCTTTTTAGACGAAGTGGAACTGGATAGAAATCTGAAAAGCCTGTACCGCTCAGCCAAAATGAGCATGGAAGAAAATGGTACCAACACGCTTTTCCTTGCACTGGGATTTTTGCGCTGGTTTGAGAGCGACGTTTCGGAAAAGGCCAGATATGCACCAGTCGTTCTGGTTCCGGTGGATATCGTAAGAAATGTGCGAAACAAAGGTTTTGTCCTTCGCAGCCGGCAGGAGGAGGCACAGGTAAATATTACGCTGCTGGAATATTTAAGGCAGGACCATGGAATTCTTATTTCCGGACTGGACCCCTTGCCGGAGGACGAGCATGGGATAGACTTGCCGCTGGTATTTCAGACCATCCGGCAGGCGGTTATGGGCAAGAAACGCTGGAATATTGAAGAAATGGCTTTTGTGGGCCTGTTTTCCTTCGGACAGTTTGTGATGTGGAATGATATCCGCAACCGGGCAGATGAACTCGCGAAAAACAAAGTGGTATCCAGTCTGATGAACGGAGCTATGAACTGGGAACCGGAGGAACAGAAAGTTACCGCAGATAACCTGGATACCGAGATATCCATAAAAGATATGGCAATTCCGGTAAGTGCGGATTCTTCCCAGATGGTGGCCATCGCCGCGGCGGCAGGGGGCCAGAGCTTTGTCCTGCACGGACCGCCGGGAACCGGTAAATCACAGACTATTACCAATATGATTGCCAATGCGCTCTACCAGGGAAAGAGTGTTCTTTTTGTTGCGGAAAAGATGGCAGCATTGAACGTGGTGCAAAAACGACTGGCGGATATCGGATTAGATCCATTCTGTCTGGAGCTTCATTCCAACAAGACGAACAAATCCGCTGTTTTGGCGGAGTTAAATAAGACCCTGGAGGTGGGCAGAATCAAGTCGCCGGAGGAATATGAAAAGACCGCAGAAAAGGTGCAGGAACTCCGGGGAAAACTCAACGCCATCATTGAGGCAATCCACTGCAGACAGGCCTATGGCAGCTCACTGTATGAGGCCATTGAGATTTTTGATCGCAACCTTTTGGAAAAGGGAAAGATTACCTTTGGAAAAGAGTTACTTTCCGGCATAGATGAAAACTATATTACAAAATGGGAGGAACTGATTCGGCAATACGCTGTGGCAATCGGAGAGCTTGGCGTGTATGAAAAGCATCCGCT
>JAGASC010000397.1 GCA_017621905.1 Roseburia sp. | reverse complement strand
TAGAATTATTAAAGGAATCCGATGATATTTACCTGAAATTCGGCGCGGATAGCAAAGTCTATGGTGTGGACAAGGAAAAAGAAATTCGCGAAATCCGCAAAAAGGCCATCAACGCCAATTTAAAGATGATTGAATGTCCCATCCGTCACCTCGGAACAGAGGAAGGCTATAAAATCTACTCCAGACTCCAGGATCACCTGTTAGAAGAAGGTGTGGAGATGGAATTTAACACCATGGTAAAGGATATCATCATCGAAAATAATGAGGTGAAGGGCATCATTACGGAGAAAGGCGAGATTTACACTGCACCGGAAATTATCTCCGCCGTGGGCCGCGAGGGCGCTGACTGGTTTTCCCATATCTGTAATCAGCACGGGGTGGAGACCAGGGTGGGTACCGTAGATATCGGTGTCCGTGTGGAGGTCCGGGATGAGGTCATGGAATTTTTGAATGAAAATCTCTATGAAGCCAAACTGGTCTATCATACCCCGACCTTTGATGACAAGGTGCGTACCTTTTGTACGAATCCATCCGGTGAGGTGGCAACGGAGTACTATGATAACGGACTGGCCGTGGTAAACGGACATGCCTACAAATCCCAGGATTTAAAGACCAACAATACCAACTTTGCAATCCTGGTTTCCAAAAACTTTACGAAGCCCTTTAAGACACCCATCGAATATGGCAAGCAGATTGCACAGCTTTCCAACATGCTTTGTGACGGCAAAATTCTGGTACAGACCTTTGGTGATTTCAAGCGCGGCAGAAGAACTACAGAGGAGCGTCTCTGCAGAAACAACCTGATTCCTACCTTAAAAGATGCGGTACCCGGCGATTTGTCTTTGGTATTTCCACATCGTATTATGGTAGACATAGAAGAGATGCTTATGGCTCTGGACAAGGTGACCCCGGGGATTGCCAGCGACGAAACCCTGCTCTACGGTGTAGAGGTAAAATTCTACTCCAACAAAGTAGTGGTAAACAGTGATTTTGAAACCAGCGTGAAGGGTCTGCGCGCCATCGGTGACGGAGCTTCCGTGACCAGAGGCTTGCAGCAGGCATCTGCAAACGGTATTTCTGTGGCGAGAAGTATCATGAAAGCCATGATGTAATTCCCTGTATAGAAGATTGGCAAGTATACAGATCTGTAAGTATACAGGTCGTGAGAAAATGATTCGAGTGCGCAAGGTAAAGTGTGATGAGAAAAAAAAGAACAGTAAAGACAATTGTGTTTGTGTTAGGTGTTGTATGCATGCTGTCCGGCTGCCGGATTGGAAATGTGGAAATTACATTTTCAGGTAAGCCGGTAACAGCAGTCATCAAGCGGGATATTTTTACGCTGGGAGGAACCGGCTGTGAGATAAAGGAAGCAAAGGTTTATTTGTCCAATTATCAGAACATTTACGGTACTGCCTATGGAATTGATCTGTGGCAGCATGATTTTGGCGATGATTCCCTGGTGCAATATGTCAAAAATATTACATTACAGGAACTGACGCAGATATACGGAATGAATCTTTTGGCAGAGTCGAAAGAGGTGACGTTGTCCGAGGAAGAACTGGCGGACATTGGCCTGGCGGCGGAAGCGTACTATGAATCTTTGTCCGAGGAGGAGATTTCCTACCTGGAAGTTTCTAAGGGGGAAATCAAGGAATATTACAGGCACTATGCATTAGCCAGAAAGCTGTATCATTCACTGACGGAAGGGGTAGATGAGGAAGTCAGTGATGATGAAGCACGAGTGATGGAAATTATGCAGATATTTGTGTCATCAGAAGAAAAGGCAGAGGAAGTGCTGACGAAGCTGAAAGGCGGAGAGGATTTTGCCACGGTGGCCAGTAACTACAATGAGCTGACTGCGATTCAAATAAATGTTTCCAGGGATGATTTGCCTCCAGAGGCGGAAGAGGTGGCATTTCAGATGAATAACGGCGAGGTTTCCGGCAGCATAGAGGTAGAAAATGGCTATTACTTTATCCGCTGCATGAATAAATTTGACGAGGAACTGACAGAGGCAAATAAAGTTAACATTGTAGAGAAACGGCAGAAGGAAGCTTTAGACGACGTGTATCATGAGTTTATGGACTCGCTGACTTCTAACATCAATGAGGAGTTATGGGAGAGTCTTACTCCGGATACCAGTGGGGTGGTTACCACAGACAGTTTTTTCAAAGTGTTTGAAAAATATTGCGGTGAAATGTAATTTGTTTAAATGCTGAAAACTGAGAAATAAAAATACATATATTGTGCTATCAGCGAGGATAAAATGCATTTTGGCATAGAGGAATAACGTAGTGCAAAGTAAATATAATAGGAAAGATCAAAGTGAGGCAGAGTGGATATGTTTGAAGTGATAAAAGCGATTATATTTGGTATAGTTGAGGGAATTACGGAGTGGCTGCCCATCAGCAGTACCGGTCACATGATTCTATTAAATGAATTTCTGACACTTGATGTGAGCAAAGAATTCTGGAGTATGTTTCTGGTGGTGATACAGCTAGGGGCAATTCTGGCAGTCGTTGTGCTGTTTTGGAATCTGATCTGGCCATTTGCGCTGTCGCGAAATTCGAATAAAAACCGTAGTACAAGTGGCAAAATAACACAAGCAGGAAAGGAGTATTGGATCATCGGACCGGTGGCGGTGCGGATGGAGATCATCATTAACTGGCTGAAAATTGTATTGGCATGTCTGCCGGCAATTCTGTTCGTGTTGTTGGATCTGGATGATTATTGTGATCAACTTTTCTATAATCCGGTATGTGTATCCATTGCATTGATTGTATTCGGTGTCGCTTTTATTCTGGTGGAAAACCGAAATAAAGGAAAGAAAGCTGCGGTGGAGTCCATGCAGAATATTACCTGGAAAATGGCCTTTTTGATTGGGCTTTTTCAGCTTTTAGCGGCAGCATTTCCGGGAACCTCCCGTTCCGGTGCAACGATTATCGGGGCACTCCTGATAGGCGTATCCAGAAAAGCAGCCAGTGAATTTACGTTCATTCTTGCAATTCCCGTCATGCTGGGAGCAAGTCTGTTAGAGATTCTGGATTTCGGTTTTGTTTTAACAGGCGAAGAGTGGGCAATTCTTCTGGCAGGTTTGGTCAGTGCATTTGTGGTATCCATTGTTGTGATCAAATTTTTACTGGGTTATATCAGAAAGCATGACTTTAAAGTATTTGGATGGTATAGAATTGTACTGGGAATCATCGTGTTGGTATACTTTGGAATTGCAGGTTAACACAGCGGTAAAAATAGGACTCTTTGAGCAACAACATATAATTACAAGGAGAAAACGGGCGGCAGCAGGCAGCCTGTAACAGAATAGATATGAGCATATTAAACGTAGAACATTTGACGCACGGTTTCGGAGACCGTGCAATTTTTGAGGATGTATCTTTCCGTCTCTTAAAGGGCGAGCATATCGGTTTGGTAGGAGCGAACGGTGAGGGAAAATCCACTTTTATGAATATTGTAACCG
This sequence comes from Roseburia sp., assembly GCA_017621905.1. Lineage (GTDB taxonomy): Bacteria > Bacillota > Clostridia > Lachnospirales > Lachnospiraceae > Roseburia. The sequence goes on along the minus strand of JAGASC010000397.1, from coordinate 2,857 downwards.
GAAAACTGATGCCGGATGAAGGCAAGGTGGAGTGGTCCAAAAACGTCCGTGTGGGATATTTGGATCAGCATTCTACCCTGACCAAGGGAATGACCATAGAGAGCGTCTTAAAATCTGCCTTTGCATGGCTCTTTGAGATGGAAGAGAAGATGAACCGGATCTGTGACTCATTAGGAGATGCAGACCCGGAAGAAATGGATGCCATGATGGAGGAACTGGGCGTCATTCAGGATGCGCTGACACTCCACGATTTTTATGTCATCGACGCCAAAGTGGAGGAAGTAGCAAGAGCGCTTGGACTGTTGGAACTCGGATTAGACCATGATGTCACGGATCTGAGCGGCGGGCAGCGTATGAAAGTACTGCTTGCCAAGCTGCTTTTGGAAAAACCGGATATTCTGCTTCTAGACGAGCCCACCAACTATCTGGATGCGGAGCACATCTCCTGGCTGAAACGCTACTTACAGGAATACGAGAATGCATTTATTCTCATTTCCCATGACATTCCGTTTTTAAATGATGTCATCAACATCATCTATCATATGGAAAACCAGCACTTAGACCGGTATGTCGGAGATTACGACAAATTCCAGGAGGTCTATGAGGTGAAAAAATCCCAGCTGGAGGCCGCTTATCGCAAACAGCAGCAGGAAATCAGCGAATTGAAAGACTTTGTGGCCCGCAACAAAGCCAGAGTCGCCACCAGAAACATGGCCATGTCCCGTCAGAAAAAGCTGGACAAAATGGATGTCATTGAGCTGGCCGCAGAGCGTCCCAAGCCGGAATTTGATTTTAAACTGGGCCGCACGCCGGGAAGATATATTTTCGAGACCAAGGGTCTTATCATCGGCTACGACGAACCGCTGTCCAAACCATTAGATATTTCCATGGAACGCGGACACAAAATCGCTCTGATCGGCGCCAACGGAATCGGAAAGACCACACTGCTGAAAAGCATCCTGGGCTTAATCCCCGCCTTAAAGGGAAGTGTGGATTTAGGCGAAAATCTGGAAATCGGATACTTTGAACAGGAAATCAAAGGTGAAAATAAAAACACCTGTATCGAAGAAATCTGGGAGGAATTCCCGGCCTTTACCCAGTATGAAGTCCGTGCCGCCCTTGCCAGATGCGGACTTACCACCAAGCATATCGAAAGTCAGGTAAGAGTTCTAAGCGGAGGTGAACAGGCCAAAGTACGTCTCTGCAAACTCATGAATCGTACCACGAATGTTCTGCTCTTAGATGAGCCCACCAACCATCTCGATGTGGATGCCAAGGCAGAACTCAAGCGGGCATTAAAAGAGTATCGCGGCAGTATGCTTTTAATCTGCCATGAACCGGAATTTTACCAGGACATTGTAAACGAGGTATGGGACTGTTCCAAGTGGACAACGAAAATCTTATAGAATATGTATTATTTTTCCGGAAGAAAGCTGTCAAAGATAAATAAATCAAAATTCTTTTTTGCAGCCTCTAACTGTTTTGGCGTTTTAATTGTCCAGGCCACAGACAGCACACCAAGCTTCCGGCACACGCGCCGTGAAAAATTATCCGCGTCCGAATGCTTATATGCAATAAAGTCCGGTCTGGTGGCCACATTTGTCACCAGATAGGACAGCAGCAGATAAAGCAGTTTCCCGCGGAATTTGTCCTCTTTCCAATATGCCATACAGAGCTGTCCACGCATTACATCCGGCCGATGCTTCCGATACCAGAGAAGCGCCAACGGATGAAAACATTCAATACAGTATACGCCCTTGTACTTCGTCAAGAGCTCATTCCCAAGTTCACATACCCTCGTCTGTGCCACATCCAGCTTATATTCTATAATCAGCGGTACCCGACCATCCACCAGATCAAGCACGTCCGCAAAAGTAGGAATTGTGGCAGAGGAATTCGCCAGCTTCATCTGCTGCAATTCCTCCAGTGTGTATTCCCACACGTTGCCATCTACACCACACATACGTTTTAAGTTTGCGTCATGAAAGACCACCGGAATTCCATCTTTGGAAAGCTGTACATCCAGTTCAATACCATAACCGCTATCCACAGCCTTGCGGAATGCGGCCAGAGAATTTTCTGGGGCCTCAGAATGATTGTCAAACAGCCCCCGGTGTGCGTAGAGCACACCATAAAAGGGGGTTCTATCCGGTTTGTGGAACATTCTCGGAGCCACCAGTAAAAGATACATAATTACCACTATAAGCAACACGATTAAAATTGTTAGAAATATATTTATTTCATCCATCATAAAACCTTCTTCTTATATAGAAAAATCTCTCGTAATTGTTCCGTTCAGGACTATACATTTACCTCACGTACAATTCTTTATAGCACAAATAACATATTAGTCATCTACATCAAAATTTTCCAGTGCGCTTTTTTTCTTATCCGGTTTTGCATCTCCATGTTTTACCATCAGCATGGTGCAGAAGGCCAGTACGGCAAAACACACAGAGTATGGAAACAGTGTCCGATAGGAAACATACTCCAAAAGGAAACCGGATAAAATCGGCGTAATGACCTGTGCTGCCATAGAAAATGTGTAGTAATACCCGGTATATTTCCCAACATCCCCGGCGGAAGCAATGGAAACTACCATAGGCAGGGAGTTTACATTGATCGCAGCCCATGCAAAACCAATCAGGCCAAAGAAAATATTCATGGTCCAATGATAGTTGTTATAAAATGCAGCACTTAAGAAACAGAAAGCCAGCAGCGCCACACCGATTAAAATTGTTTTCTTACGTCCGATGTGGCTGGAAATTTGTCCAATCGGAATGTAGCTGATGATTGCAGCCACGGTGGCCACCATCAGACAATCCGCATAGCCGCCATTCTCTAAGCCCCATACGTG
>JAGASC010000396.1 GCA_017621905.1 Roseburia sp. | reverse complement strand
TGTTTCTATGGCTTATTTTTGTTACAATTTTATAGAGGCAAAAGGGAAAATAATATGAAGTTCAAAAATAAGATTATTATTTCATTTTGTATTATCCTGTTTGTGCCGATTTTTCTGGCACTTTTGACGCTTTTCGGTTTTCAGCACATTCAGCTGAAGGCAATTGAACAGACTTATGGAGTGGAGAGCAAGGACTATAGTTATTTTTCCAATTCCATGCAGCTGTTGAGCCGTTTTACGGAAGAGTCATTTGAACAGATCGCCGATACTGCCCGAAATCATCCGGAGCAAATGGAGAACGAAGTTTACCTGGATGAGGCAAACGACATATTAAGCAGCAAATGGTCGTACCTGATCGTGCGAAAAGACCGGGATCTGGTTTATATTGGTAAGGATGCCGGAGATCTTCTGACGGAGCTTCCGGAGTATGGACAGGCCGAGGAGAGTGCCAATTCAGGTATCTATATCGATGGGGAAGAACAGGCACTGATCAAACAGATTGATTTCCTGTACCAGGATGGCAGTGAGGGCAGCGCATTTATTATCACGATTCTGGAGGACACTGTGCCTGAAATAAAAGGGCTGATTTCCGATGTGCTGATATCCATAGTATTGATTCTTATTCTGACGGCCGTTATGCTCACCATATGGGTTTACGCCAGTTTGATTAATCCAATCAAAAAACTGCAGGTGGCAACCCAGAACATAAAGGACGGAAATCTGGACTTTACCGTAGATGTGGAGAGCAACGATGAAATCGGGGAGCTGTGCAGAAATTTCGAAGAAATGCGTCAGCGCTTAAAGGATAGTGCAGAAGAAAAAATCGCAGGTGAAAAAGAGAATAAAACTTTAATCAGCAACATCGCTCACGATTTAAAGACCCCGATTACCGCGGTAAAGGGCTATGCAGAAGGTCTGATGGAGGGTGTGGCAGACACGCCGGAGAAGCGGGAAAAATATATCCGCACCATTTATAACAAGGCAAACGAAATGGATACGCTCATCAACGAGTTGACCCTTTACTCCAAAATCGACACCAACCGCATTCCCTACAATTTTGCGAAAATCAACGTGGCGGATTATTTTAACGACTGTGTGGAAGAAATCGGGCTGGATTTAGAGTCACGGAATATCAGTCTTTCCTATTTCAACTATGCGGATGAAAATATACTGATCATCGCGGACCCGGAGCAGCTGAGACGTGTAATTCATAACATTATCGGAAATTCTATAAAATATCTGGATAAGCAGAAGGGGCTTATCAATATCCGTATCAAGGATGTAGGAGATTTTATTCAGGTGGAAATTGAGGATAACGGCCGTGGCATCAATGCAAGAGACCTGCCATACATTTTTGACCGGTTTTACCGGGCAGATGCATCCCGGAACTCGGCCACAGGAGGCAGCGGCATAGGCTTGTCTATCGTGAGAAAAATTATTGAGGATCACGGAGGAAAAATCTGGGCGACCAGTAAAGAATCAATCGGAACGATCATGTATTTTGTAATAAGAAAATATCAGGAGGTACCAAATGAGTAGGGTATTGATTATTGAAGATGAAGTGGCAATTGCGGATCTGGAAAAGGATTATCTGGAATTGAGTGGATTTGAGGTGGAGACGGAAAATGATGGAATGGTCGGTTTAAAGCGTGCACTGTCCGAGGATTTTGACATGTATATTTTAGACCTCATGCTGCCGAACGTTGACGGCTTTGAAATCTGCCGGCAGATTCGCGAGGAAAAGAACACGCCGATTTTGATGGTTTCCGCCAAAAAGGATGATATCGACAAAATCCGCGGTCTGGGCTTAGGGGCAGACGATTACATTACAAAGCCATTTTCCCCCAGTGAACTGGTAGCCCGTGTGAAGGCACATCTGGCCCGCTACGAGCGGCTGGTTGCCAGCAATTTGCCGGAGAACGACATGGTGGAAATCCGTGGCATCCGCATTGACAAAACGGCGCGAAGAGTCTGGGTCAATGGAGAGGAAAAGCAGTTTACCACGAAGGAATTTGACTTGTTGACGTTTTTGGCGGAAAATCCGAACCACGTATTTACCAAGGAGGAGCTATTCCGGGAGATCTGGGATATGGAGTCCATCGGTGATATCGCCACGGTAACGGTACACATCAAGAAGATTCGTGAGAAGATTGAGATGAATACCAATAAGCCGCAGTATATAGAGACAATCTGGGGAGTAGGCTATCGCTTTAAATTATAAACAGTGCCGCCCAGATGGTCTCCGACAATCTGGGGAGTAGGGTGCCCATTTAAGTTATAGGCGGCAAACGAGGGCTTGACAAGCCCTCGTTTTTATATTATTATCAGAAAAAACGAACAGGCAGTGAAAAGAGATAGTAAGCATTACAAAGATTGCAGAGAGAAGCCGTTTGGTGCGAGGCTTTATCGGAAGATTGCTGAACCGGTCTTGGAGCCGTGTACCGACTATTTATCATGGATAAGTACGATAGATAAATATAGGCTGCACTGGGAGCGCCCATTACAGCGCAGAAGTATTTGTAGTTTCGTATCGTGGAAGACGGTTAGAAGCGATTGCCTAAAGCCGTTGCAAAGCAGCAGTGCTATGGAAAGCAAGTACTTACAGAGGTTTCTATCGCAAGGTAGGAATGAATTAAGGTGGTAACACGAAGCAATCAGCTCTCGTCCTTGAATTATTTTCAGGAAGGAGGGCTTTTTTATTTCATTGGAAATACTATATGAAGACGATGCCATTCTTGTCTGTGTGAAACCGGCAGGTATTGCCACACAGACAAAACGTATCGGTGAAAAAGATATGGAAAGCATGCTGCGTACCTACCGCGTGCAAAAAGGGGAACCGCCTTACATCGGTGTGATACACCGCTTAGATCAACCCGTAAAGGGTGTGATGGTATTTGCGAAGACAAAAGAAGCAGCATCGGATTTAAGCAGGCAGGTGGCTGCAAAGATGGCAGACAAATTCTACTATGCAATGGTGGATGGTGTGCCGGAGAAGAAAAAAGAAAGTTTGGAAGATTATCTGCAAAGAGATGGCAGGACAAATACCTCTAAGGTGGTGCCCAAAGGAACTGTAGATGCAAAAAGGGCAGAACTTTCCTATGAAGTCCTTGAGACAGATGGCAAACGCTCCGTGCTTAAAATCCAGCTGGCGACAGGGCGTCATCATCAGATTCGAGTACAGTTGTCAAATGCCGGATGGCCGATTGTGGGTGATAGAAAATATAATCGCAATGTGAGGCCGGAAGAGACAAAGGAACCGGACCGGGAGTTGGCATTGTGTTCTTATAAGATTGGTTTTACACACCCTAAGACACATCGAAAGATGGAATTTGAAATTGATATGCCGTTTCAATAAGCAAAAATAAAGCTATAAATAAAAGATAAGGAGTTAAATCATTATGGCAAAGGAAAAGAAACTTGTAGAAGCCATCACATCCATGGACGTAGATTTCGCCCAGTGGTATACCGATGTGGTGAAGAAAGCGGAACTGATTGATTACTCTTCCGTAAAAGGATGTATGATTATCCGTCCGGCGGGTTACGCTATCTGGGAAAACATCCAGGCGGAATTAGACCGCAGATTTAAAGAGACCGGCGTGGAGAACGTATACATGCCAATGTTCATTCCGGAAAGTCTGCTGGAAAAAGAAAAAGACCACGTAGAAGGATTTGCACCTGAGGTTGCATGGGTAACTCACGGCGGCTTAAACCCGCTGCAGGAGCGCCTCTGTGTCAGACCGACCTCCGAGACCCTGTTCTGTGATTTTTATAAAAACATCGTTCATTCTTACCGCGACCTGCCAAAGGTATATAATCAGTGGTGTTCCGTAGTAAGATGGGAGAAGGAGACCCGTCCTTTCTTACGTTCCAGAGAATTTTTATGGCAGGAGGGCCACACTGCTCATGCCACCGCAGAGGAAGCAGAGGAGAGAACTGTACAGATGTTAAACCTCTACGCAGATTTCTGCGAGGAAGTACTGGCAATGCCGGTCATCCGCGGACGCAAGACAGAGAAAGAAAAATTTGCCGGAGCAGAGGCAACTTATACCATCGAAGCCCTGATGCACGACGGAAAAGCATTGCAGTCCGGTACCAGCCACAACTTTGGCAACGGATTTGCAAAAGCATTTGACATTCAGTACACAGACAGAGACAATCAATTAAAACATGTATACCAGACCTCCTGGGGCATGACCACCCGCCTCATCGGCGCTATCATCATGGTACACGGCGATGATTCCGGTCTGGTACTGCCTCCGAGAATCGCACCGGTCCAGGCTATGGTAATTCCGATTCAGCAGCAGAAGGAAGGCGTGCTTGACACCGCAAAGGAAGTTTGTGCCCGCCTGGCAAAGGTCTGCCGTGCAAAATTAGACGATTCCGAAAAGAGTCCGGGATGGAAATTCTCTGAGCAGGAGATGCGCGGAATTCCGGTTCGTATCGAACTTGGGCCAAAGGACATCGAAGCAGGAAGATGTATCATCGTGCGCCGTGACACCAGAGAGAAAATCGAGGTCGCTTTAGCAGATGTGGATACAAAGGTTCCGGAACTTTTAGAGACCATCCAGAAAGAAATGTTCGAGCGTGCAAAAGCTCACAGAGATGCACACATCTGGGATGCCCATAACTATGAGGAACTG
>JAGASC010000395.1 GCA_017621905.1 Roseburia sp. | reverse complement strand
TGGTCTTTTCCACATCATACCCGTGCAGGACAAAAAATATCCACATAATAGCGTCAATATAATATTGATCGGCAGCCCAACTGCCAATATTTTAATACTGTTTAAGAAGGAAGTAACAAACAACGGATTCTTAAATACCAACCTGTATGCATTTGCCACAAAATCCTTTGGCCAAAGTAGAAATCCAGGGTTCCTTACCAGTTCCGTACTGGCAGTAAAAGAAGCCACCAATACATACCACATTGGGTATAAACAAACCAACGTCAACACACTTAACAGCAGATATATCACAATATCCAATGCCACATCTCCTGGCTTTTTTTTCTTTTTTCTTTTTAATTTCATTGCTTTCATGCCTCCCTCATTAGAACAATCCACTTTGTCCCATCTTCTTGCTGATGCGGTTAGATACCAACAGAAAAATAATATTAATCACTGAATTAAATAAGTTTACTGCTGTACTGAAACTATAATCTGCATCTATCATACCTTTTCTATAAACATACGTGGAAATAACATCCGCAACTTCATAAGTCAGTGGCTGATACAACAATAAAATCTTTTCGTAGCCTACGCTCAATACCTTGCCGAGATTTAAAACCAGCAGCATGGAAATGGTGGGAACCAGCCCAGGCAATGTAATATGTACCATCTGCTGAATACGCCCGGCACCATCAATTCTGGCGGCTTCATACTGTTCCTGATCAATACTTGACAATGCAGCCAGATAAATAATAGAATCCCAGCCAACATTCTGCCATATTCCAGAGAGTATATAAATGAGATAAAATAAATCCTTGTTCGCCAGCAGATTACTCCGCTCCCCGCCAAAAAACACGATCATATCATTAAACAGCCCATTCGACTCACAGAAGGAACTAATCAGGCCGCACACCACTACCATTGCAATAAAATGCGGCATATAAGTAATGGTCTGGACAGTTCGTTTAAACCATCCCACTTTCACTTCATTGAGCAGCAGAGCCAGCAGGACCGCAGCTGGGAAACTGAAAAGCAGCATCAGAAGGCTGATGGTAAACGTGTTTTTTATCAGCCGCCCAAACCACGGATCCTGAAAAAAGCGCACAAAGTTTTCCAAACCTACCCACGGGCTTTCCATAATTCCCAGACTGGCACGGAAATCTTTAAATGCGATAATCACACCGTACATTGGTTTATAGCAAAAAAGTAACAAATAAAGGATGACCGGAATAACAATAAAATATTTAAACTTATGTCTTTGAAAATCCTTCACCACTCTTGTTCCAAAAGATTTTTCCATAAATACCTCCTATAAAACATGGGCCATTGCGAAAAACAAATGGCCCATGCAAAATACATCATTAATTTCTATAATGATCTTATGCTGCCTGCCTTTTTTTATTCCTAAGAACAACCGCAGCGATTACTGCACCGCTGGCAAGAAGAATCACACTCCATAACCAGAGATTACTGTTATCTCCCGTAGATGCGGCGACATTCCCCGCCGTTTTCTGATCGACAGAGTCGTTTCCAGAGACTGTCCCACTCTGAGAAGGATTTGAAGAAGACGCAGATACGGTGCTGCCCCCGTTACCTGTCCCGCCGCTATATTCCGGTGTTTTATTCGGACTTGCAGGCTCCGTCGGTTTCGAAGAGTCTGTCGGTTTCGAAGAGTCTGTCGATTCTCCAATTTCTGTCGATTCTCCAGTTTCTGTCGATTCTCCGGATTCTGTCGGTTTCTCATCCTCTGCCGGCTTACTTACCGTAAAACTATTCTTTGACTTTACTTCCACACTGTGCCAGAAAAGATTATCATTGACAGGTAATGCAATAATTCCCACCGTATAGTTGCCATAGCCCTGTTGTGTCAGCATTTCATGCATGTTATAGCTAAGCTCCTCTGTCGTCACAGGTTCTCCCACGGCATTTCCGTCCAGGTAAAGCTGCAGCTGATATCCTCCTGCGCCCGGAACCTCCTTCCAGGAGACAACAGAGTTTTCACTCCATTCCACGTCCTCAGGTGCCGCCAACGATTCTAACTGGTCCGCAGACACAACCACCTGCAGTCTGGGAACTGTACGCACATTATTTTCCTTACTGTTGATTGTAAGCTGTACGTTTTCTTTGCCATAGCCTGTAATGATAAGGTTGAGTTCCTTCTTTTCACTATCTAACTGATTCCTGATGTATTCGGTCAAATCTATATCACAATAACTCTGACCGCTGTCCAAACCAACCTGAACCGTTACCACAGGCTCTTCATTCTTTGTATCTATCGTTTTAGGCGCATTATTCCAGGTCAGATTATTTTCCTCCCATGCTCCATCCACCTCGTAGACTGCCAACGTTACATAATCTTTGGTATAGTTGGCAGGAGGGTAAATGCCCTGTATGTATAACTGAACCACAGCACTGGTAATTCTTTCAAAATCAAGTTCTTCCAAGGCTGTCAAGTCAAATCTGATATAAATCTGTCGATTGACAACTCCAATGCAGTCCTTAAGCAGCATAAAATCCAGTCCGCCTTGTGCTACATCGGCAGATGCACCACTCTGATTTATCATAGCATCTGCCACTGCCTGTGTCACTTTTGTATCCACTACAACAGCGAGTGCTTCCTCCAACGCCTTCTGAATAGACTCTTTGTCCGCAAATCCCTCTTCCGGCACCTTGCTCAACATACTCTTAGCTACTCGCAAACGATTGTATTCCTCCAGCGCTTTATATAATGTCAGGTCAAGTTCCAGTTCCTCTGCAGATAACGCAGCATCCATGGTCATAATTGCTGCATTCACATCTTCTATGCGGGCTGCCTGATTCACAGCCTCAATGGCTGCATCCCCCAGCTTCAAAACCAGCGCAGATACTGCTGCACGAATTTCTCCGCGGTTCGCATATCCCTGTTCTGGACGCTCTTTCAGCAACAGTTTTCCCAAAAACCGCTTCTCACTGTCCTTCAGTTCATCATAATCGGGTATATATACTCCCAGGGCGTCCGATTTTAGAGCATCTAAAATCTCTTCCACAGATGATGCAGCGTTGAGCATGCGGATTGCCTGTTCTGTTACCGCTTCCGAAAACAGCTTCTGCAAATCATATTTGCTTTCAAAACCATCTCCTCTTGCCTCCAGCATAGCATCTGCCACACTAATTTTGCCGGACTCATCCAGCGCGTTGTAAGCAAAAACCACAAGACTCAGCTTGGAATCTTCCAGAGCTGCACGCATCTGCGCGGTACTCTGTGCTGCATTCACACCTGTCTCCAGGATATCTACCGGATTGTTCACAATAGAATTCCACAAATCAATATTGAGCAGATCATCCAGGCCGTCCATTTTTTCAATTCCTGTCTGTACCCCCTTGTGGTAGGAGCTATATCCGTTTTCATTCTTATATAAGAGGTCAATCGTACCTGCATTCATCTTTACCATGGCTGCCTGATACTCCTCTGCAGTCATCCCAGCGATGGAGCCGTCTTCCTTAAAACTGTCATAGCTCTGTAGTATCGTAAATCCTTCCAACACACCTTTCCAGCCCATGCCTACATAATCCAGACCACTGCGGGTTCCCTGAGCATCTCTGGCATCAAACTCCATGCCCATTCCGTCTGCACCCAAATTTGGGAATTCATCATAGCCGTCTACCAGAAAGCCGTAATATCCATAAGGATACTTCTCAGAAACCTCTGTTTTTTCACCACCATAAGGCACAACAGCTCCACCGCTGAATGTGTAATCCGACAGTTCCTTTACCCAAAGTCCCGGCTCAGAAAGTGTATGTCCCTTATAAGTGAACCCATCACTGCCATCATTTTTTGTACAAAATTCCAACGTCTCTTTGTCTGTATTTGAGTATACTGTCTTTAAATTGGTAAGGCCGTATTTCTCCACTTTCGCCATGAATTCGTCATAGGAAAAGTTCTTCAGGATATCATTGGCCTTCTGTGCGCCATCAACAGTATTACTGTCAAAATAATATACACCCAGCAATGCACCAAAAATACCCACACGCATATTAGGATTCCACTCCTTATTAAAGTTATTGGTGCCGTCGATACCGGTACCATTATCATTCGTATCACTATAACAGAAGTGTGAACCTATAATAGCCGCTTCCATCAGCAAATCAATTTTCTCTTTTTCCTCATCTGTAAGCCTATCCCAAATCTCCGGGACATGATACTTTGCATAGGTAAATGCCTGCAGCACCGGCAAATACCCCTGAGAAGAGAGCCCGTTGCCACATATTCCAGGCTCTGCGCCTCCACTAAGCACCGCGTGGAACTGCTCCAATGCACGCTCTGCCGCAGTCTTAGTTCCATCCGGTCCAAGATAATCAGGATCTGTTTTCGCCACTATGGTAAGATACTTCATTGCATTGGCAGATGACAAATAACTGGGCAGCCACTCCATAACATACTGAATCGTCTTACCATCTATGGTAGTAGACGTCAAATCGTAATCCAAAAGCGGTGCTTCAAATGCACGGTCAATCAGCTCTCTGTCAAACGGGAAATACACAATCTCATCCTCTTCCGGTGTTGTCACTTCGTAAGCATCCGATTCGGTACAGTGCAATACTTTGTCGTAAGCTGCTACTACATAGACATACTTCATACCCGGCTCCAGTCCTGTATCCGTACAGCTGTTTCCTTCCTGTACTGTGGCAATTTCCTCGCCATTACGCAGCACTTTGTAATAGGAAACACCATAGTCGTCCGTAGAGCTCTCCCAGCTGATGCTGGCCTGTAACGTATTCGATACTTTCACCTGGACATTTCCCGGCTTGCTTGGCGGCTGCTTATCTGAACACACTACAATAGCCTTCTCAAAAGCAGACAGGATTGCCATATCATTTTCATAAGGAGCACCCGCTATCATTTTCTGAGCAAGTTCATTTTGAATGGCGGCATCAGCCATTACGTATTCTTCCAATGGCAGTGCTAAGGTTGTGGCAGTAAGTGCATTTTTCATAGCCTCTGTGTCCTTAGCATCAGCGGCGGCGTTCACAGCCTCCACTGCAGAGTCTAACAGAGAAGCATCTAATCCAATGAGATCTGTTACCTCCAGCAATCCTGATGGTGCGCTCCACACACAAATCTGCCCCAAATTGGAAAAAGGATAAGCGCTGGTTGTGTAATTACGCGGCAGATAACCAGAGGCCAGAAGTGTTGGTTCCCCCCGTTCCGCTGCCAGCCACACGCTGTATTTCTTCTCTTTCAGATTAATTTCCTGTTTTACATGATATAAAATTCCTGCCTGTGTTGTCACTTCACTGTCAGCACCATAAGTACCATCATTACGTACTTCAAAAACACCGGTGCTGACATTTGTACGCTGTACAAAAGCAAGATTCTTATAGGCACTCAGCGTCAAGCTACTGTCCACAAAACTTACACCCGTATCTACATTATCGCCCGAAAGGACAATGTCATATCGGAATACCTGCAAATCAGCGCTATTATCCGCTTCCAGCAGATAGGAATTTTCCGCAAAGCTTTCTTTTCCAACGAAGCTGTTTTGGATCAACCGCGCGTTCTTTACACCGCACTCCTTATCACTCTGGTAATACATTCCTCTGATATCATTCAATGTCCCCTGCAGCCTGAAGTCCTGGGCGATCAATATCGGTGCACTTTCCGGCGGAGTCAGCCATGCATTATATTTCTGTGTGGTAAGATTTATCTGTAGCTTGAGATGATAGATTCCATTTCCCTGATAGCTTATGTCAGATACTTCTTTTGTAGTCTCTCCATTTACTAGCACAATCTTGCCATCGGCCCCAAAGGCCAGGTAAAAGGGAAGTTTTTTTACATCTGTGGCATTTTCCGAGCTATCCCCGATACCCACAGCAGCTTCCATGCCATCGGCAGTCACGACATCCGCTTCCACCACTCTGATATTTCCTTTATTTCCTTCCCCAAAGTCCTGTACAAGTGTCATGACATTGGGTGTGAACCCAGACTCCTCTGGATTTTCTAAATCTCCTGTATTCCCAGAATCTCCTGCAGTTTCAGAATCTCCTGCGGTTCCGGAATCTTCCGTATTTCCAGAATCTCCTGCGGTTCCGGAATCTTCCGTATCAGTGGGCGCTGCCGCTTCCTCGCTGTAAGTAATTGTCAGTAATGGATTTTTCATTGTATATATGTTCACATTGTTTTCCTCTCCGACCAACACAAGCGTAAACTCTTTTGATTGCTCCTTTACCTTCTGCTTCACGAAATCCGTCAGTTCACAATTTTTTGTCAATGCGGTAATCGTACCTATCGCCGTGTCTCCATGGGCCGGTGCCGTGTTCCATGTAACGGTTTCCTGCGTCCAGTCCGTATCATCTATCCCGTAGATATTAATGCTATTGTCTTTAGCTGTCCCGGTAAATGAAAAAACCACCTTCTGAACCTGCGCCTCTGTTATTGCAAGCTCTGACAAATCAAATTTTACATACCCCTTGTAAACCCCATTTTCCGACCAGCCAACCGTATAATTACGCCCATTGTACAGAACCTTATCCGAATTTCCCGAATAAACGCAGGTACTTTCTACAGCATTCAATGTCAATGTCTTATCATCAGAAGTCCCAGCCACGATCCTTGTCGGCAATAACGTTAAGACCAGTACGATGACCAGCAGCACGCAAATTCCTCGTTCCCAAATACTATTTTCAAACATATTGTCAACCACCCTCCTCTGTTATTTGCAATGAGCAGAACATAATGTAAATATGCTCTGCCCATAATTCTCCATATTGAAATTGATATTATTGTCACATCATTGATGTTAATTCATATAACGATCATACGCTGCCTGTTCGATAGCCAAAAGTTCCTGCAAACCATATGCATCTAACTGTTCTACAAACCTATCAAAGTTATCTAAAGATTCGTCACCAGTTACGAACTTTAAGGACATTTCTCTGATGTATGTGTCTATCTGCGTATTGATGTCGGTGTATGTTTTCTGCTCTTCCTCTGTTCTTGCATAAGGAGGCAGCATATAGTCTGCCGCTACTGTGTTCTCTGTCCAAGCATATACAGCCTCTGCAGAAACCTCGTTATTTTTTGCCTTTACCATATCTGACATCTGAATACCTACACCCGCGCTGTACATACCTGTGTAATCCTTCAGAGCTTCCGCAACACCGCGCTCATCCCCGGTAATCAACTCTGTAAACAGTAAGCTACCGTCTGCAGTCTTTTCATAACTTACACCTTCCTCACCAAAGTTCCAATATAACATTCCCTCTTCGGTGTAACCGTAATTCAGGAATTTAATCGCTGCAATCAATTCCTCTTCCGAACATGAGGTGGTAATAACAGCACCCAAACCAGGCTGATAAGTCTGACTTCTTGTCTGAATGTATGTGGTAGCTGCACCTTCTTCTACTCTAGGATAGGAAAAACCAACCCAGTTTGCTCCGGTGCCTTCTGCCTCCGCATCCGCAATAAATTGTGTGAGACGTGACATTGCTGTATACACAATACCTGTCTCTCCGTTTAACGCCTTAGACCGTACTGCAGCATCGTCTGCACTTGAAAAGTCCGGATCCAGAAGTCCTTCCTCATACCAGCGATGCATTATCTCTAAATAATTCTTCCACGCTTCCTGAGTGTTGACACATTTTACCTGTCCATCCTCCACGAAGTAATCAACTTTGAATGGAGCAAATGCACCTGTACCACCGGCAAGTCCAGCGTTGTTATATCTTGAAAGTGAAAAGCTGAAATATGCACCATAGTTCTCTTTGAATGCCTTCAGTACATTTTCCCAGTCTTCCAAAGTAACAGGTGTCTCTAAACCAAGTTCATCCAGCCAGTCCTGGCGGATCACCGGTCCAAGGTAGGTAATGTTATAATCACTTTCCTGGATGAATGGGAAGAACAAAAACTGTCCATTCGAATTTGTGATTGCTTTCTTATTTGCCTCATTTTCCGGCAAATTAATGTACTCCCAAAAATCCGGTGCATATACAGGCAGATACTCTGTCAGGTCATAAATTAAACCATCTCCATAAAGTTCGGTCGAAGCGGAAGCTCCTCCGCAAAGATCGCCAAAAATAATGCTGGGAAGTTCTTCTTCCTGTAGCAATAAGTTATAAGACGCAACATAATCTGCGCCTTCTGCATAAGTCTGCCAGTCGACTGCGATACCCGTTTGTTCCGATAACCCCTGATAAAACGGTACCGTATTGTAATCTACATAAGCGGCACTCTTTGCCAGCAATGCATTATTCTGAATATAAAAACTCAATTCTACATCC
>JAGASC010000394.1 GCA_017621905.1 Roseburia sp. | reverse complement strand
TCTGCACCAAGATGCAAAGTCCCCGGCATGCCTCCCGGGAGCACGATACCATCCAGCTTACTATAATCCACATTCTCCGCCAGCGCATCCGCATAAAACGTAATCCCATGAGAGCCTGTCACTTCATTTTTCCCTGTGATGGAGATCATCGCAATCTCAATCTGTGCCCGGCGCAAAATATCCACCACTGTCAAACCTTCAATTTCTTCACAACCATCTGCCATAAAAATTCCGATTTTACTCATAGCCTATCATCCTCTTTCCTGTTTTTATAATGATTTGTCTATCAAGCATTCTGCTCCAAAACAATTTTTATCACATCTCCCACACTGGCACAAATATGTTCCGCCGCCTGGGCAGCTGCCTTAACTCCGCTCGTCATCGCACAGCCGTGATACCTCTTTAGCATTGAAATATCATTATAGTTATCTCCGGCCGTCCAGACATTACTCAGGGGAATATTCATAATCTCCGCATAACGCGCAATACCGGTACATTTATCCACTCCTCCCGGAGAAATATCAATGTGACGCCCGTTTTGTGACGGATTTAACAAATCCCCAAACTCTACCCTTAAAACCCCAACCACCTGAGCAGCCTGCTCTTCTGTCTCGCAACGTGCATTTGCCATATTAAATTCTTTGACATTTTGCAATGCCGAAAGCGGACTGTAAACAGAAACGTCCACTTCTACTCCTTTCAGGCTGTCCGGATGAAAATTCAGTTTCGACTTTTCAAATGCTACACCACAGCAATCCCCTGTCATTTCTAAACATGTTTTTACCAACTCCTGCACTAAAGTACTTCCGCGCCACGCCATATTCCCATTCACAGACTGTGAAAACAGGATGTTTCCTTCACTGTCGTATGCTGCGGCACCATTGTGTGAAATAATAAAATCAAAAGGGAATAGATTCTCCCGTTGAAACATTTGAAAGCCACCAATATAGTCACGCCCGGTGACAATGCCAAACAGATTTCCTTCCGCTTGAAATTTTCGAATCATTTCTACCGTATCGGCAGAGATTCCACCCTGATTCAGAGTTCCGTCATAATCAGATGCAACCACACTTCTCATAAAACTAACCTCCATACCGGCGTATTTTCTGCCTTTCACAAATAAGCAATTATATTATTTATCAAACCGGTCATGTCTCCTTATCTTTTCCCCGCAAAACACCGATCATGTTTTCATCATTTCATAAAAGTTCTTCTATTTTACAGTCATGTTTTTTCGTTTTCTTATCGTATGCAATACCAACAGCAAGAATCTTCCCTGTATACTTAGGTTCTTCACCGGTTTTTCCTCGAAACCTCAACACATACTTATTATCTTTTATCTGCTGAATTGCCTCTTCCGCTGCACGGTCCACCTTTAATTCCAAAATAATGCAGTCTGCCTTCCTATCTTCCGGATAAAAAATAAAGTCCACATAACCGATTCCGGCTTTATCTTCCCGCTCTATCCGATAGAAATCTCTCGCAGATAGATAAACAAGGTTGACCACCGCCGTCAACTCCACTTCATTGTTGTAACTCAACAATGGAATTTCTGTATTATGTGCATATTCAAGAATTCTGCACATCGTATCCGTATCCCTGTTGAGTGTAGCCTGAAGCATCCGCTCTGACTCTTTCGCCAATCGATTTACATATCCAAGCGAAGGCTCTTTCATTAGCATACTGCAAAACTTATCCATCAATTCCTTGTTCGGTATATATACACACCCATTCTCATAACTTAAGAAACCGTACACCACCATTGCTGAAAAAATTTCATCCCGAGTCGATAAATTCATTGATGTTGCAGCATATTCCCGAACCTTTGCCGGTACATGTGTCCCTGAAACCATCAATGCCAGTTCTTTCCGCACATCATCCACATTTTTTTCAATATAATAAAATATCTCATCGTACGGGCCGGAACTGGTCCAATAATTCCCCAAATTATTATTGAGCAAGGATGCAACTACGGAACGCGGATTATACACACGCTCCGCAGCGCGCGTATGATAACCATCATACCAGGTCCGCAGCCCTTCTCTGCTCACTTTCGGCTCGCTACAATTCTTCTGATACCTTTCATACAACTCATCAACCTCAGTTTCCGTAAAGCCAAAATAAGTACTAAAAAGTTCCTCTGTAGCCATTGTATATTCCAAAAACATATTTAATTCAGAGCCACTTGAGTACTTTGCAATTGGTAAAATCCCTGTCATATATGCCAATGCAACATATGCCTTTCCCTTCAACAAATTGCTCAAAAATTCCAAGTATGACAATTTATCCTTTTCCGTAACAAAATCTCTGTGAAAAATATAGTCCCATTCATCCAACACAAAAACAAACTGTGCATCGTCCTCAAACTCATAGATTTCACTTAAAATATCCCATACCGCATCCTCCCCTGAAAATTCATACTGGGGATAAGCTCTTTTCAAATCCTCAATCAGCCTGCTCTCGATTCTTCCAATATACTGCGCATATGAGCTGCAATTTTTAGGAATTTCATTGAGTGAGATTGAAATCACCTGATACTGATTATTATACTTTGCAAAGCGCTTGTACGCCCCTATCTTAAGGGAGCAAAATACGTCACTGTTCTTTACACCACTGCTCAAAAAAGAAGCTACCATGTTCGCCATCACTGTTTTTCCAAAACGGCGCGGTCTGGTAATACAAATATATTTGTTTCCCTGCTCCACCTGTTCCAAAAGCTCATCAAGCATAGCTGTCTTATCCACAAAATAAGCGGCCTTTGTCTCTTCCAAATATAAGGCCCATGGATTCTTACTATTCAAATAGACGCCCATGTAATACCTTCCCTTCTATCGCACAATACAATTGAAAATCAATTGATACTACGCCAATCGCCTTGACTTCATCATTCCAAAATGTTATTGCTCTACTAACGGCGCGCCTTTAGTATAACATTTTCCGACGGTGCTATCAATATTCTATTTTTGAATACTATTCTATTTCCAAATTCGCCATGTTTTCTAGTTTAGAAAGCTTTCGCATTTTTATTCTATTTTTCACCTGACTTTTTTCTCTCAACCCGTTATAATAAATATGGATTCAGTACATCATCCAGTCACTTACAGAATGATGAGCTTCATACCACACAAATTTACAACACCACCAAAAAACAAGGAGAACTCATTATGGAAATTGAACGAAAATATTTAATAAAAGAATTACCTGAAAATCTGGAAAGCTATCCATACAAAGAAATCGAACAAGGCTATCTGAATACAGACCCAGTAGTCCGCGTCCGCCGTTCCAATGATAAATATATTCTGACTTACAAAGGCAGCGGTCTTATGGTGCGGGAAGAATATAACCTCCCACTTACCGCAGAAGCCTTCGCCCACCTAAAAGAAAAAATCGATGGCAGGATCATACAAAAACGCCGTTATCTGATCCCATACAATGATAAGCTGACCATCGAGCTTGACATTTTCGGTGGTGACTTAGCTCCATTGCAGCTGGCTGAGGTGGAGTTTGAGACGGAGGATGAGGCCAAATCCTTCACGCCACCGGAGTGGTTCAGTGAAGACGTCACCTTTTCCACCAAATATCACAATAGTACCCTAAGCCAACTCTAGTTCCCCGCCCCATCTGTGCCCAGAAATCAAATACGCAACCAATCCCGCCGGGTATCCATCCACCAGATACCCGGTCGCTTAGTCACCCGATTTTTCCAACGACCAACCGCCTGCCTGCTTGGCAATCATGTCTGCCTACTTTGCAATCATGCCAGAATCTTTCAACAGTTTATACAGTGTCGGCTCAAAGTGAAACTCCTCCATCATTTGCTCCACTTCCCGCAAATAGTTGTGTTTCACTGCTGCCGGCACAATCATTTTCGCAGCAACTTCCTTTCCTGCTGCCCCTGCCTTTGCTTCGGATTCCGTTCCGGACTCTGACCCTGCCACACTGTTCCGAGCATTTTTCCCACTCCTTCTCACCGCCCGAATCAAAATATTTTTCGGCGTGTGGGCAAAATCTATAAACTCCAACAACTGGGTCTTATAGCCACAGTATTCCAGCAAATTACCACGAATTGCATCCGTGGCCAGTGCAGAAAATCGCTCTTTGATAATCCCATACCGGGTCATCAGTGAAAAATCTTCCGTCTGAATCTGTCCGTTCAATTCATGTTGGCAACAAGGCACAGAAAAAATCATTCTCGCATTCCAGCGAATCGCATTAAAAAGCGCATAGTCCGTAGCTGTATCACAGGCATGCAGGGTCACCACCATATCCACCGGAAAATCAGCCTGATATCCGTTAATATCCCCGATTTCAAAATGGAGGTTTTGATAGCCATATTTTTCCGCAGCCTTATTGCAGTTACGTATCACGTCCTCTTTCAGGTCCAGACCGACAATATGCACTTCCCGCTTCTTAATTTCAGTAAAGTAATAATATAGAATAAATGTAAGATAAGATTTTCCACATCCAAAATCTATGATATTCAGCCGCTTGGCAGCGTCCTCCCGCACAGTATCGTCAATCATCTCAAGGAAACGGTTGATCTGGCGGAACTTATCGTACATGGTTCGCACCACTTTACCCTCGGCAGTAAAAATCCCCATGTCCACCAGAGGAGCGATGACTGTCCCTTCCTCAAGTAAATATTTTTTCTTTCGATTGTGGGTGGTTTCCTCTTTCGCAGCGTTCCGGGATACTTTCTTTGCCTGATAGGTCGCCTTGCCCTTTTTGGAAATCAGAAGCATATGTTCTTTTTCACCATCCCAGGCATTCACCTGCAAAAAATTTCCGGCCACGGTGCGGGCCAGATAATTTTCCAGTTCCTCCTCCGGGATATTTTCATGGAACACCTGCTTTTCAGTATAGGCTGCTGCCTGATAGTAGGATTCCTTCTTTTCCACCACAATTTTTCGGTAAGCCCCTGTCTTTTGGGATGGTTTGCTGATGATAATTTTATAAGGCACCGCACTGGCCATGGCCTTGATTTTTTCTCTGAATTCTTCCATACTCGTGTCCTCTCTGCCTGCTGCCTATCGCAAACGTTCGCTATCATAACGCTGCTTCGTGCGGATGCAGTTTTTCAATCCCTCGTACCGATCACTTATCTCTCCCTCCGGGATAACCACATCCAGAACCACCGCCATGTTGTTAATCATGTGATCCGTGACAATGTCCCGCATGGAAACCAGTATATTGTACTTTTCTTCCAAATTTTCGGCGTCAAAAAATGCCATTAATTTGGGTTCGACACCTGCTCCTTCGCCTTCTGTTTGCTCCTGACTGTCACCGCATTCCCGGCTCTTACCACTGTTTTGCTCATCGGCACTCTGAGGCATGTTGTCGTAGCTCCTATCGCTGACACTTTCCTGCCTGTCAGATGGCATGATACATTCGGACGCTCTTTCCCCTGCAATCTCTCCGGCATCCACCCGCTCAAAGCGGTACTTCTGCGTTACCTCCGGATATTTTACATGATCCACCTCGCTCATAAACATTTGAAGAGGTCTGGCATACACGCCATAATCTCCATACAATGCCTGGTAAATCACCAGCTTTTCCCCCGTTTCCGAGTGGGTAGCCACCGTTACAATCTGGTATAGCTTGTTTTTAAAATGCCGATACAGCTCACCACTTTTTGGTACTCTTTCCATATTCTTTTCCATTCCTTTCTTCTGCCCTTCTTGTCGGTCAAAAACTCAATTTATGTATTCCAGATGTAAAACTATTCAGTACCTTCATAGTTACCACTGCAAGCCCATTAAAATCGCGTTAGCAAACCTCTTTTATCTTCGGCAAAAAAGATATTACTTTCCAACTTCGTATCTGCTCAAAAGCGCCATGCCTTCTGCCAGAAAATCCCTCTCAAAAGAAATCTCTGCCTGATATCCTGTTATCATAAGGTCGCTTACCTGCCGCATCAGATCGCTGGATTTGTCGGCATCCATCGCTGCCGCCAGCGAATAAGTATTCACAAACACCGAGGTATCTCCCACTGTATAGGTATCTGTCGAAGTATAGGTATTTGCCTGTGAATGGCTATCCGGCACAGTCCCACTTCTTTCCGCATTCATTTCCATTTGACGTTCCAGCTTATCTGCCGCATTTTCCATGACATTCGCCGTCGCACGGCTAAAAATATCATTTTGCCGGGCCTTTGTACCGGAGTTTCCGTATACATTTTTCGTTGTATTGTAGGAATTCGACTTCTGCTGCTGTCCGTAACGCTGCTGCAGCCGCTCTTTTAATTCCCGCTGCTTCTGCTGCATCGTTTCCCAACCCTTGTCGAACCTCTGCTCGTAATCTGCGCTCCTGCCATACTGCCCGTAACCGGTATTCCTGTCGGACTGGCCGTGGTTCCCACCCTGGCTATACCTGCTCTGATTTCCATAGGCCGTATTCTGGCTGCCCGAACGATTTGGCACGCTTGCTCTTGCCTGCTGGTTTGGCACGCTTGCTCTTGCCTGTTGGTTTGGCACACTTGCTCTTGCCTGTTGGTTTGGCACGCTCGCTCTTGCCTGCTGGTTCGGCACGCTCGTTCTTGCCTGCTGGTTCGGCACGCTCGTTCT
>JAGASC010000393.1 GCA_017621905.1 Roseburia sp. | reverse complement strand
TAGTATACAAAACGAACTGTTCACAAAGTGAACTTATACACGGGAGTTTGAATGATGGATACGACACAAAATAATAATACGAAAGAAACAGAGACTGGTCTTAGCGAAGCACTGTTAAGTGCCTGGTTACGCGTAAGTACCAGTGTTAATAACTCAAGAATTGTATCAAAATTATCCTATAACGAGTCGCTTGTTTGTAACCTTTTATATCGGAACCACCGGGATGAAACTGCTGCTCCGATGACTGCAACCCTGCTCTGTCAGAAGACGAAAATGCTGAAATCGCAGATGAACCGAACCTTAAATCAGTTAGAGACAAGAGGTATCATTCGCAGGGAGCGTTCCCTGGAAGATAAGCGGGTAGTTCATATCCTGCTCAATTCAGATGCTTTAAAGGATTATGAAAAACAGCATGAATCGATTATTGATATTTTGAACAAAATAATTACAGAGTTAGGATTAGAAGAAACCAAGGAAACAATATCTATTTTAGAAAAAATCTGTGACATTGCAGATCATTTGTTTCAAAATGAAGAAGCGGTAGAATAAACCGCTTCAAAATGGAGGTAAAAATGATTCGAATTGTAGTTGATTCTTCAGCGGACTATTCCATGAAAGAATTAAAAGAAAAAAATATGCAGCAGGTTTCTCTTACGATTACTGTTGGAGAAAAGAATTATCGCGGCGGTGTAGATATTACCGCAGATGAACTTTATGAAATGCTGATCGCCGGAGAGAAATTTCCCAAAACGTCCCAGCCATCCCCGCAGGATTTTTATGAGATTTTTGAAGATGCCAAAGAAAAAGGAGATTCTGTTGTCTGTATTACATTATCTTCCGGTTTAAGTGGAACTTTCCAGAGCGCGACGCTTGCTAAGAACATGTCAGATTACCCTGAAATTTATATTGTAGATTCCCTGGCTGCCAGCCATCTAATTCGTATCATGGCAGATTATGCGTGCAAGCTGCGTGATGAGGGAATGCGTGCGTCTGAGATTGCCGAAGCTGTCAGCAGACTTAAATCCCGGGTAAAGGTTTTGGCAGCGGTAGATACGCTAGAGTTTCTTTACAAAGGTGGCAGACTGAACAAAGCCACAGCTGTGATCGGAGACCTCGCCAATTTAAAACCGATTATTACACTGTTAGAAGATGGAACGCTTTCGGTGACCGGGAAATGTCTCGGCCGCAATAAAGCCTTGGCTTATATCACGAAAGCTATGGCGGAAAAAAATATTGATCATGATTTTCCTGTATATTCTCTCTATGCCTATGGTTCTGAAAACACAGAAAAACTAGAGCAGAAACTGGAAGAAATCGGAATTCACTGTCAGAAACGACAACAGCTTGGCGCAACCATCGGTACTCATGTAGGACCGGGAGCCTTTGCAGTAATTTATGTAGAAAAATAGTAACTGTGCAGGTACGGAACAGTTACGAAAAAAAATAATAAACAGCATCAAGCAGGTCCTGGTACGTATGCTGAAAAATCCACGGTTTTCGCCGTGGATTTTTTGGGTCATAAGCTTCCTCATCGCGAAGCGATTTTCATGGGCTTGCGGTCGTAACTATGAAGGTACTAAATAGTTACGAATATTTATATAAACTTTAGAAAATGATTAAGGAAGCGCATAGAATACGCGATCGGCTGACAGACGTCTTGATTCTGAAAAAACGGTGTGCTAACGTAAAGATATCAAATGAAAAGGAGGAACAAAGGATGGGTGCTTTTCCAAATCCCTTCCCAGGAAATGTAGAACGTAAAATGTCAAATGCTGAGCTCATGCAGGCGCTCCGCCATGATATATCCGGAGAGCTGGAGGCAATTTTCCTTTATGATGCTCACTATCATGCCACAGATGATGTGGTCGCAAAAGAAGTATTGGGTGATATCCGTGATGAAGAGAAGGCACATGTGGGTGAACTGATGACACTGATGCAATATCTTGATCCGAAAGAAGCTGCCTTTTTTATGGAAGGTGAGACAGAGGTTCACGAAATGCTGGAGAAACTTGGCATGGACAAGAAAAAGAAGACGGAAATTGCTCCGGCCGCTGGACCGACGGTAGGAAGTCTTGTTGAATAAGGATGAAGGAGGATTTATAATGGATTATTTTGCTAGAGAAGATGCTCCGATTTCCGCAGAATTGTGGAATAAGATGGATGAGGTAATCATTCAAAATGCAAAGCAGCATATGGTGTGCCGGCGTTTCCTGAATATTTACGGCCCATTAGGCCCGGGAGCAAGCTATGTCACCATAGACAGCAGCAAAAAAGCAGAGGAATTTGAGGATAATATGGCGCGGGTAACAGGACGTCGTGTGGTGGAGCTTCCACAGCTTTACCAGGATTTTAGTATTTTGTGGCGTGACATTGCAGAGGCAGAAAAAAACGGATGGCCGTTAGACCTTGCATCCGCAGCAGCTGCTGCACAAAGAAGTGCAAAACAGGAGGATGAAATGATCCTGTTCGGCAACAAAGAATTAGGAATGGACGGACTTTTCACTGCAGATGGCTCCGTTGCCATCCAGCGTGGAGACTGGACCACCGGTGAGGATGCCTACAAGGATGTGGCCCGCGGAATTTCTTACTTTGCAAGTCACAGTATGTTAGGGCGGTATGCATTGATTGTAAGCCCGGATTTGTATCTGGATCTGCAGCGGTTACAGCCAAATGTGGGCCTGCTGGAAATTGATCGAATCAAAAAACTTGTAAATGACAGAGTATATCAGACAGGGCCTTTTGGACTTGGAAAAGCAGTTTTGGTATGCGCAGAGCCTCAGTACATGGATCTTGCGGTAGGCGTAGACCTTTCTGCCGGCTACCTGGAGACAAGAGAATTTAATCATTATTTCCGCATCACAGAGACTATTGCACTTCGCATTAAAAATCCGGCGGCTATCGTTGTTTTTCAATAGCTGTTCCAATAGGTCTGTGCCAGGTTCCGGATGGGGCTGGGACTGTAAAGTAATATAAAAGCAATAGAAAGAGCTGGAGTAAGATTGTACTATGGAGTGAAAAAGTACAATGGGATCCGGCTCTTTTTTTACGTAAAGTATTGCGGAAATGTTTGATGGCTGTTCAAGTTTGGATAGAAAGCGAAAAAAAGAAGAAAAATATGATATAGTTTTTGTCTGAATCAGGTGCAGAGGGAATATTTTTGGAAGAAGCCGCCGTAGATAAATGGCACATCTGCCGTAAAAATCCATATTTCCCGTTTGGCGACGGTGTTCGACAAAATGCCCTGTACCAAAATCGGTATTATCAAGTAGCAAATATTTTTTGTGATAGGAGCGCATAACGAGGAGGATTTAAATGGATAAACTGAATGTAGCGATTGCAGATGATAATGAGAGAATGCTGCGATTATTAGGGGATATCATCGGAAGCGATGATGAGCTTAATGTGATAGGAACGGCAAAAGATGGGGAAGAAGCATACAATGTGATAAAAACAAAGGAGCCGGACGTGGTACTGCTGGATATCGTTATGCCAAAACTGGACGGGCTGGGAGTGTTAGACCGTGTGAACCGGGATAAGAGCATCAAAAAGCATCCTACTTTTATTATGATCAGCGCGATCGGACAGGAAAAAATCACGGAGGATGCCTTTTCGCTGGGAGCAGATTATTATATCATGAAACCTTTTGACAACGACATGGTCATCAACCGCATCAAACATGTGAAGGCCAGCGCCAACAATCATACCCAGGAATTCCGCAAAGTAAATGCCTACGAGAAAGCGGAGGATTTCAGTGAGCGGAATCTGGAAGCTGATGTGACAGAAATTATCCATGAAATCGGAGTGCCGGCCCACATTAAGGGGTACCAGTACCTAAGAGATGCCATTGTGATGTCCGTAGGTGATATGGATATGCTCAATTCCATCACAAAAGTCTTATATCCCACGATTGCCAAAAAATACCAGACCACCTCAAGCCGCGTGGAGCGGGCTATTCGCCATGCGATTGAAGTGGCCTGGAGTCGGGGGAAAATGGACACGATTGATGAGATGTTCGGTTACACCATACACAATGGAAAGGGAAAGCCTACAAATTCTGAGTTTATAGCGTTAATTACAGATCGTATCCGGTTGGAGTACAAGATGTATTGAGGTCTTTTTAAAGCATAACGGAGCCGGGACATGCAGGCCCGTGTCTGCGGAAAGAATCACATCGAAAGCCTTCCCGTCTCTCTGGAAAAGCAATACACGTGGTCGGAGAGAATTTCTTCCGGTGCCAGCTGTGTTGCATTTACTTCGCGGACCATTCGGGTCAGTTCCTCATGGGTAGACTGGCCCGGGGCGGGTACAATGAGTACTTCGTGAATACTGCTGGGCAGTATAAACAAATCGCACTTCAACCGTTCTGCGATGCTTTTTAAAAGTTCCGGATAGAGGATGCAGGCAGAGCCGTTTAATTTGTATTGGTTGGTAAGCACATACAGTGTGAGCGGGCAGCATTCCTCCCCCAGAATTATAGATTCATCGGCAGGGGATATAAATTCATTTAAGATTTCCGACATGTTGCGGAAGTCATATTTTAGCAGGTGTGGGGTGTTTGTCTGGGCGAGGGCATAAAGATCGTCCTTTGTAACATTCCAGAACTGCAAATGATGATTGTGAATCAGAATCGTAGCGCTGCCGGCAGGAGAGGTTTCCAATAGGCAGCAAAAAATAATGGCCAGATCCAGAAAACGGTAGTGTGGAATTCGCTCCAAAAGTTTTTGATTTTGGTTAAAATTGACCAGTTTATATACGATTCGGGATTTGACCTTATCGTAATCTGTAAAAAACGAGCTGTCAATATTCTGGCTAGGACGGTTCTTCTCGTAGATGTTTTGAATACTCTGGCATATCTCATCTAAAGATTTTCCCTTTTGGTACTGGTTAAAATAGTAATTCAGATAAATCGTGGGAGCAATATTGCATTTCGGTGTTAATATTGTAAGCCCATCCAGATGGATATCATTATTTTTGGTGACATCCTGAAGTACAATTTTTAAGTCGGAGCCAAGTCGTGCCGTCATGGCATCGCATATGTAGTTTTTAAATTCCTGATAATTCATGGTTACCTCCTGTAACTGCGGCAAAACCGCAAAATAGCAGGGGAGGTTTCTCTATATCTAATGCAAACGGGGAAGGATATTTGACAGGTCGAAAATGAAAAGAGCACGATTCGTGCGAATTCGACCCAAAAATCCACGCAGTAGAAAAGTGTCATGAATTGACATTTTTTATCGCGTGGATTTATTGTGCCACAGAACGGAAAAAAATGCAAGTATTATTTTATTAAAATTGTAGAAATGAATAATAAAACATTTTTTGCGATCAATGCTGAATTTTCCCATAAACCTATTGCAATATGACATAATATATGTATAATATACATTGTTCGCTAATTTTTAAAAAAAAGTATAGTATTAGAAAACAAAAGAAGGCAGGAGGTGTGATTTTGGATATTGGAAAGAAGCTGAAAGAGCTTCGACAAAAAAACGATTTAACCCTGGGAGATTTAGCCTCCCGAAGCGAATTGACAAAGGGATTTTTGTCACAGGTAGAACGTAACCTGACCACACCCAGCATCGCCACATTAGAGGATATCTTAGAGGCCTTGGGAACCAATCTGTCCGAGTTTTTTCATGAGGAACCGGAGAAGCAGATTGTATTTGCAGCCCAGGATTTTTTTGTGGACGAGCAGGAGGAATATAAGATTGAATGGGTCATTCCAAATGCCCAGAAAAATGAGATGGAACCGATTTTGCTGACCCTTCATCCACAGCAGAAAAGCATGGAATTGCATGCCCATCAGGGGGAAGAATTCGGATATGTCTTAAAAGGCAGAGTGACTCTGGTCTGTGGAAATAAAAAATATAAGCTGAAGGAACAGGAAACATTCTACTTAGACGGAACAAAGAGTCATTATTTATATAATCAGGGAAAAAGCGATGCAAAAGTGTTGTGGATTACGACACCGCCATCATTTTAAAGAAAGGCACTCGCATTTTCCTTCGGAAAACAAGGAGGAAAATCCTCTGTTCGTGCAAGAGGCAAAACTCTGCAAGCAGAGTTGCATTTTCCTTCGGAAAACAAGGAGGATTTTAAGTTGGAGAAGAAGAAACTGATCGAGTTTCGAAATATTGTGAAGAACTTTGACGGACAAATTGTCTTAAAAGGTGTAAATCTTGATATTTATGAAAACGAATTTGTGACCTTACTTGGTCCCAGTGGCTGCGGAAAGACCACATTGCTGCGAATCCTGGGAGGATTTTTGGAGGCGGATGAGGGAAGCGTTATTTTTGACGGGGAAGAAATCAGCAAGAAACCGCCTTATGAGCGGGAACTGAACACTGTATTCCAGAAGTACGCCCTGTTTCCCCATTTGAGTGTATACGAAAATATTGCATTTGGTCTGAAAATTAAAAAAATGAGTAAGGACGTCATCGACCAGAAGGTCATGAAGATGTTAAAGCTCATCGGCCTCGAAGGCTATGAAAATAAAAATACTACCCTGTTGTCCGGCGGACAGCAGCAGCGTGTGGCCATTGCGAGAGCTCTTGTCAATGAACCAAAGGTTTTACTTTTGGACGAGCCACTGGCTGCATTGGATTTAAAACTTAGAAAAGAGATGCAGTACGAATTAAAGCGCATCCAGCAGGAGGTAGGAATTACCTTTATTTTTGTCACCCACGACCAGGAAGAAGCGCTGACCATGTCCGATAAAATCGTGGTCATGAAAAACGGTGAGATCCAGCAGGTTGGTACACCGGAGGAAATCTACAATGAGCCGGCTAACCGCTATGTTGCCAATTTTATCGGCGAGAGCAACATTTTGCCCGGAATCATGGTAGAAGACTGTAAGGTTCGTTTCGACGATATTACCTTCGACTGTGTAGATTTCGGATTTAAGCCAAACGAGTCGGTAGATGTTGTTATCCGTCCGGAGGATATTGATATTGTTCCTGTGGAAAAAGGAAAAATGACCGGCGAGGTATTGAGTGTTCTGTTCAAAGGCGTGCATTATGAAATCATGGTGGAGACCGTTCCCGGTACCAGCGTGACGGTCAACATGAGCATTATTCGCAACCACGATGTGACCAGTGAAGACGGCAAGGAAAAGATCAGTGCCAATAACTTCTATGTGGACTTAGAGGATGTGAAGAACTTAGATGATAAGGAAATAATCGCTCTGGCCAATGCCCAGGCATGGGATCCGGAAAGCGATGACTACATTTCCATTGCAAGAATCGAATATGAACTGAGAGAAGAGCTTGGCCAGTATCCGGTTACCTTTTCTACGGCAAACGGAACCAGCATTGAGCGCACCATTTTTGTGGTAAACCAGCCCTTCGTGAAAAACGAAAAGGCAAACGAGGCAATTATGGCTTTTAATTTTATTAAGACGGTAGACGAAATTTTAGAGTCACAGGCACTGGATACGGATATCAAGACCTGGGCCAATGCGCAGGGCTGGAAGTTAAGCAATGAAGACGAAAGTATTGACATTTTTGTGGATTATGATTTTGAACCGGAAAATGTAAAAGAAGGTGTATATCAGGTTACCTTCTCCACACTGGGCCGGGAATTCAAGATACATACCACAGATTATACGGAGGTAGGTCAGGAGGTCGGACTGACATTCTTCCCGGAAGATATTCATGTAATGTCACGGATGGTATTTGAATGAAACGATTTTCGCAGTTAGCAATTCCTTATATTGTATGGGCAGCGTTGATGCTGATTCTTCCGATGGCTCTGATCGCACTGTATTCCATTACAGAGCATGGAAACAGCATTATTTCGTTTTCCGTTACACTGGAGCATTACGCCAGGTTTTTTACCGACCCTGACTTTTTGTTAATACTTTGGCGTTCGCTTCTGATTGCAATAAAGACAACGATAATCTGTCTTTTGCTGGGTTATCCGGTGGCATATTTTATCGCCCGCAGCTCGGAGCGTGTGCAGAATATTCTTGTTCTTTGCATTACGATTCCCATGTGGATCAATATGCTGGTACGTACCTACGCGTGGATCGGACTTTTAAGCGAAGGCGGTCTGATTCATCAGATTTTAAGCTTTTTTGGCCTGGGCGATGTGGAGCTTCTGTACACAGAAGGAGCAGTTTTGTTGGGAATGGTGTATAATTTTCTGCCTTTTATGATATTGCAGATTAATACCTCCCTGTGCAAAATGGATCATTCTCTGTTAGAAGCATCGGCGGACTTGGGAGCTCCTCCGGTGCAGACTTTTATGCGGGTTACTTTACCGCTTTCCCTGCCGGGCGTGATCAATGGAATTACATTGGTATTTTTGCCGGCGGTCAGTTCCTTTTTTATTCCAAAGCTCCTTGGCGGCGGACAATACTTCCTCATCGGAAATATGATTGAGAATCAGTTCATTACCGTGGGAGAGTGGAACTTCGGCAGCGCCATCTCCATGATTATGGCAGTGATTATGATGCTTTTGATGATGGCGGTGCGCAAGGTGGAAACCAGAAATCATGGTGGAAAGGAG
>JAGASC010000392.1 GCA_017621905.1 Roseburia sp. | reverse complement strand
CCTGTTTTACCTCATCCATCATTGCACAGATAATCGCATTTTCTTTCTCTGTACAGGAAACTGTAATTTCTACATTATAAATATTATCCGTATTGCGGGTCCAGGCTGTTATACTTTCTTCCAGTGCATTGATAATTTTTTGCTGAACTTCCGCATCCGTATCACTGTCTGCAACACGCACGTCGATTGTATAGCTGCCCTGGTCATCCACGGCAAGATTACTTTTTATTGCATCAACAGCAATTGCCACGTCCGTCTCCGCGCTTCCGGTGGTATTGCCCGGAAGATAAGCGGTCTGGCCGATTGTGATATCACTGATCAAATAAGTGTCTGCCTGATTCAGAGAGAAAAATCTCATACGAATCACATTCTCCAAATCCATTGCATTGCCCTGCTTTGCACCGGAAGACATTTTCAATATCACTTCATTCCAACCGGCCTCAAGGCTAACGGTACCCCACTGCAGCTCCCGATCATCCGGGGTGCTTAAGCTTCCAAGCTCCATCGTACATACGGATGCTTTGTCACTCCAGATTTTAAAATACAGTGCACCCTCTTCCTCGTAGGCAGTAATATCATTTCCCGTCTCTGTCACAAAATAATATAAAACTGTCGTGTTTTTCGAGAGAAGAGCATCCGTCAATCCCGCTTCCGCAAGAATTTCTCCGTAGGTCGCATCCGTCTGGTCTACAAGAGTATGTGATGTGTTGGCCTCTCCATTTTCGTATATTGCACTCACATCATACAAAACTCTGGACCGTTCCTCTGAGGAGTTTCCTTCTTCCGTCATGAGAGAAACTTCCTCTGTTGTTTCTGAGTTCTCAGTTGTATCCGTCACTGCCAACACCGGAACAGAAGGTATCAACAGGCAAACCATCAAAAATAATGCGAAGCATCGTTGTAAGATTCTGCATTTACGACCAAACATTGTTTTCTCCTTCCTTTTGTAAAATGCTTTTACTACTCAAGTAAAAAAATAGATTGCAGTATCAGACCGCCAGAATCATTACTACTGCAATCTACAGTCTCTCAATTTTAAAGTAACTGTTTGGCACCTTCACAGTTACATTTTAAATTTCTATTTCCCCACTAAACACTCGCCCCAGAACATTAGCGGCACAGCCGGTAGCTTCCAATTCTTTGCTTCGACAGGACTTGCATACCGCTATCCGCTGATAATCCCGTGCAATAATCTTTTGATTTAATTCTTTCTCCATCCATTCCAGATGCTCGTTTTCCAGGTATGATTGTTCATCCCTGACAATCACAGCCTGTGGGATCAACAGATCGCATACACCGGCCAAAGCTGCACACAATATTTCTACTGACTGCCATGTAGTCTCTTTGCTGCTGAAATCCATAT
Organism: Roseburia sp.; assembly: GCA_017621905.1. Taxonomy (GTDB): domain Bacteria; phylum Bacillota; class Clostridia; order Lachnospirales; family Lachnospiraceae; genus Roseburia. The sequence continues at coordinate 7,225 of JAGASC010000392.1, read as the reverse complement.
AAGCTCCCAGACAGCCTCTTCTTCCGCAAAAGCACTGACGTCCACTATAATCAACTGTAATATGTCCCAGCTCACTGGAAGTCCCTGTCATTCTGGTAAAAATCTTTCCATCTACCACAATGGCAATACCGATTCCGTCTGTGATACCTAAAAGGATAAAATTTTTGTATTTTTTCCCCATGCCAAAGTATTTTTCCGCTCTTGCCGCACAGTTATAATGATAATCCAGATATACCGGCAGGCCATAGCGTTCCTCAAAAAGCTGCACAATGGGAACATTTTTAATTCCGTAAAATTCCGGCGGATTTAAGATAATACCTCTCTCGGAACTTACCGGTCCGATGGAACCGATTCCGATACCCAATATTTCGTTTTCCTCCATCATTTCATCGGTAAGTTCAAAAGCCTTCTTCAATAAAAAGTCCGTATCGCATTCTTCAAACCGTATGGTATCTGCACGAAGCACATGTAACTGGCAGTCACATAAAGTCACAGAAATATAATTTCTGTGTATCAGCAGGCCAATTACTTTCTTTGCTCCCGGTGACAAACGGAGACATCCGGATCTTCTTCCGGGCTTTTTTTCTTCATTCCGGAAGGATTCCACTGCAATATCCTTCTCAATAAATTCATTCACAATATAAGATATCGCCATTTTTGTCAAACCGCATTCCTCTGCCAGTTCCGTTCTATAGATACCGTTATTCGTTACCAACTGTTTAAAAACCTGACCACGATTCTTTGTCTTTAACACTGCGTTATTGTAACCTTTTGCTTTTTCCATACTCTCATCCCCATCCGCCGCATATTTTATGTAAAAAGTTTGTAAAAATTATATCATCTAGCGTTTGCTCTTTCAAGCAATTTTCAGATGTGGTGTATAGCAGACAAAAATAATTATTTGCAGCAATTACTCTGTGGAGCCACAATACTTTCGCTAGTTCGTCCTCATAAACAAGGTAACGATTTCCTTTCCTTTTACAGGAACCTGAATCGCATGGTCTGTAATCCTCAGTTCTTCTCTCACAGTTTCCCTCAGATTTGTTTTCCACACTTTTACAACAGGCAGCCTGCCCAAATTCAAAACAGCTTCTGTCGCCTCTTCCTTGGCATTGTAAAAACGAAGAATGTAACCATCCCGGTCATAGGCCTTTTTCAAGGCGGTTACCTGTAAGCCAATTCCATCTAATGTAAGTTCCCATCCAACCCGTTCCAGACTGCATTCCGGGTAAGGTGTCTTCCGGTAAAATAGTTCTGCAATACCGGTATCCTGCACCGCCGGACGACCTCCTAAGAATTTGCGGGTATCTACCGGCTCGCACTGCACCAAAAGCGGATTCTGGAACTCTTTCGCAGCAAACTCTGCTTCCACGGCAACATCCTCCCCGCATTGCGGCAGCACTGCCAAATCACATTGGATGCTGCGCAGGCACTGATTCTCCGGAGCTGCCCATGAGTCATCTTCCGGCGCACCTTTTCCTTCCAGATTAATACGTCCGGTAGATCTGACAATCGTAAAGGCTAAGGTTCCCTGCTCACTTTGCAGATTCTCATAGCTGTAAATTCCTCTGTTTATTACGGATAATCCAATCTCTCCGCTGCATATGCTTACCATTCCGGAATTGTGTTCCGTCTCATTACAGATCCGTTTATCAATTGACCATTTGTCACGGGATACAAGATCATAGGGAGACGATGCAACTGTCACGCTGCTGTCCCTGCCACTGCGGATCAGCACACGCATCCGATGATCCTTTGCGTGGTTCTGCAGTCGGAAGCTGACATTCAGACGTTTGTCTGTTATTCCAAGACTGACAAGTATATCCAGAGGTATTGTCACTTTCTCTTCGCTTCTTCTCTGATTTTTCCTGTCGTAATATGCCGGAAGTACCAGCTCATAGTGCAATCGCAGTTTTCCCATAAAAGCATCCGCTTCCTGGATGGAAATCTCAGGTGTAAAATCGGCCAGCTTAATCGGCGCATCCTCCGGTGCCGGCATAAAGATATAGGAGTCCCCAATATCTGCCACATCCTCTACCGTCAGGCAATCATCATACCAATGCCCACTTTCTTTATGCAGCAAACTCACTCTGCCGGAAGGAGAAATAACTGCTTTCAAAAACCGGTTTTCCAGACTGTAATTCTGCCCTTCCATGTATACAGGCCTACTGTCTTTTTCTGTTTCTTTTGTCTTTTCCCCGGTGGTAACCCGATAGGCCGCGTAACCAAATGCCGGAATATCCTCAGCCAGCATACGGATATGGTAACGTTCTGTTTCCAAAAAGCCCGGCAAATTAATGGGAGAAAACACTGCTTTATTGATTCTGCAGTGATCCAATACTGTAAAAGGAACGTTCTTTCCATCCGGAGAAGTAATTCTTAGTCCCGATGGATTGTCAGAAGCAATAATATCTACCGTTACCTCCACTGTCTCACTTCGAGAGCGTTCCAATCCATTGAATACCATAATCAGATAGTCCTGTTCCTCCAGTCCGCCTCTTACGTGAGCTGCCAGCTGCGCCATTCCACGCCTCTGTAATTCCAAACCCATTTCTTCAATTGCTGCAAACCGATCCTCCATATGACGATGAACAGCATCCTTGCTGCATCCACATATGCTGTCATGGGCATGATTGCGAATCAACATTTTCCAGAGATAATCCAGCTGCTCCGCCGGATATACTCCTTCCATCCCGCTTAACTCCAGCATGGTATACAAAGGTTCGAGACGATGCTCCAGCAGATTCTGTAATTCTGCATTTTTTATTTTCAGGTAAATACGGGATGAGGCCGTATCTTTTAATACCTGGACATTCATTCCCTGCTTCAATTCGCCGGTACATTCCATGACGCCATCCTTAAGGCTGGTCTCCCGGATCAATTCCGTATAATGCTCCAGGCTGGTCTGATATATCTTCTCATCTTCCGGAAGCCTTTTTTGTATTACTTCCAGAATCGGGAATAAATCTTCCTGGGGTTCCAGATGATCCACGCCATTCATCAGCAATAAATAGGGAGTAGTCGCCACCCCCTCAAAGGATTCCTTTGTGTGCTCCACCAGCCGGAGCGCACGTTCTATGTCTGCCGAGAAGCGCTGCGCGTTGTTATACCAGTAGCTCATACAAATTGCCAGTACCCCGGATCCATCCGGGCTCTTCCATATAAATTCAGAAGGTTTGGCTTTTGTTGCTAAAGTGCCGTCCTCCTCTATGTAAGCATTCGTGTAACCCCGCCCAAACACGCAATTATCCATTCCGAAGCCGCGAAGTATCTGGGGCAGCTGGGAAATCAGGCCAAACTGATCCGGTGCATATCCGGTTTTTCCACAGCGTCCCAGCTCCGTTGCCTGATGAATTCCCAATAAAAGATTTCTGACCGTTGCTTCTCCGCTGGTAAGGAAGAAATCATTCTGCACATACCAGGGTCCAATCAGAAGCCGGCCTTCCCGGATATATTGGCAGCACAATTCTTTCTTCTCCGGCTTTATCTCCCAATAATCCTCCAGCACAATGGTCTGTGCATCCATATGAAAGATGTAATCCGGATTCTTATCCAATATCTCCAGCAAATGATCGATTAAGTCAATCAGACGCAGACGGAACTGTTCCTGTGTCTGATACCACTCTCTATCCCAATGCGTATGGGAAATCACACAATAATGTTTCATAACTCTCCATCACCCTTTCACGCTGCCAGTCAGTGCAGAAGTAAAGCTTTTCTGACATTTGAGATATATGATAACAATCGGAATGGAGGTCATAATAACACCCGCAAACATCTTCTCATATTCTACGGTAAACTGACCGGTAAAATTCAACAGCAAAGCCATTGGTATTGTAAACAATTTCTCGTCACGGAGCGTCAGCATTGGTCCCAGGCAGGCATTCCAAATGCCGGTAAAGGAAAAGATACCTACTGTCACCAATGCAGGTTTGATGACCGGCACCAGTACCCGGAACATAATCTGTCCGTCACGAGCTCCATCTATCATGGCGGCTTCCTCTAAATCCCTGGGAATTGTCCGAAGGAAGCCACTGACAATGAACACGCCGAAGGTAATTCCTACCGCACTGCAGAGAATCTCACCAATATAATTATTGTATAATCCAAGCTGTCGGCGCAGCATAACCGTCGTAACACTGCCAACACTTGGTATAAACATGGTACACAGGATCAACATATACAAAGCCGTACCTATTTTTGTATCTCTGATACGATTCAGACAATAAGAGACCAAAATAACATTCAGCATCAGCAGAATGATTCCCCCGCCTGATATGATCAGACTGTTGATGGTCGCCCGCAACAGACTTCCTTCCTGCCACGCAATTACATAGTTGCTCCACTGTAGGCTTTCCGGCAATCCGATGGGATCTACCACCCGCTCCTCCGCCGTTTTAAAGGAAGTAATGACCGCAAACATAAGCGGCACAATCAAAATCAGGGCATACGCATATATCAATATTTTTGATAATACATTCAGTGGTTTCCAGCCTGACTTTAATTTTGTCTTTTTTGTTTTTTGCCTGTTATTTTTCATTCTACTTCCCCCTATCCAAGAACAGCATTTTCCACTTTTCGCAATGCAAGATACTGTATCAGACTAAAAACAGCCAAAACAAAAAACATTACGACACATTTTGCACAAAGTGAACCATAATCTGTACTATTCAAAACACCCTTATATAGCACGGCAGCCCAGGTATCATAATCCTTTTCCATGGAACGGCTTCCTATCATAACAATATAGTCTGATGCCATTGCACCTGTACTCACAGTCAGCAGGGACAAACGAAGGGCTGTCGGCAACATGAGTGGAAATGTAATTTTCCAAAAGCTCTGCCATGCATTCGCTCCATCTATCCTAGACGCTTCCATCACTTCTTCCGATATCGTATTCAATCCTGATGTCAAAATTGTAATCGGATATCCAATATTCGCCCAGATATGTACGATAACTATACAAAGAACAGCCATCCAGTTCTTTTGAAAAAAGCTAAATCCCGGAAAACCGTCAACACTCAGCTTTCCAAGCAGAGCATTGATAATTCCAAGATTCGGATCATACATGTATGCCCAGGTCAGACTTATCATCGTTGAGGAAAATACCATCGGCAGGAAGAAAAATGCACGGAAAATCCTGTTATGCTTCGTGTTTTTCTGCAATGCAAGCGCCAGCAAAAATGACAACACCGTCTGAATCGCAAACAGGAAAAATATGTACATAATCGTATTTTTTGCATACAAAAGTGTGTTGTCTATATTGTACTGAAACATCATTTTGTAATAATGCAGTCCCTTGTATTCCTTTATAGACGATACGGGACTCCATTTGTATAAAGACATCGGAAATATCTGCAGACGCGGATAAACGCTGAGCAGCAGCAGGCCAAACAGACTCGGCAGAATCCACACGACGTATTTATATTTTCTCTTATATTTCAACTTTATTTTATTCAGGTTTACTTTTTGTGACATGCTTACCTCCTATTACAATTTATGCCTGTATAAAACAGGCATAAATCGTAAGCATACTATATAAATTTATTTTGCAAGATCAAGGTCTTCCAAAAACGCAACCATATCAGCTGCCAGAGTCTCAAAATCCTCTCCATTCCACATAATTGCTTTTAACATATCTTTCCAGTTTGTCATCCAGTAATCTTCATTTTCATAAACGAGTACCGGCAGAAGTTCATAACCGGTAGAGGATGCAAGCAACATTTCTGCCTCTTCAAACTGAGGTTCAACGCCCTCGATGGGGCTCATCATTTTTGCATTCGTGCAGTAATATTCAGAGATCTCAGCACTTGCAAGGAAGTTTACCCACAATTTAGCTGCCTCAATATTTTCAGAAGCGGCATTAATACAGGTAGCCTGTGCCGACTCTGCATAAGTTACACCATTTTCAGCATACGTAGGTATCGGGAAGAAGCCTGCGTTTACATCCGGGAAGCTGGTTGCCTTCTCACCATAAAGATAAGTTCCGGTATAAAGAATTGCTGACTGACCTGATGCAAACAGGGAAATACCAGCTTCATATCCGATATCAGCATATGCATCATACCAGATATTCTCCTGTGTATATAACTCAACTGCTTCTATACCTTCCTTCAGACCCTCGATTTCTCTGAAATCCACAATAGAGCCATCATCAAGACCCATCATCATGTTCGCAAAATTCTCAGCTCCCATAGCAATGACTGGAGCAAAGTATCTTACCATATTATATCCATATGCACTTCCGGCATACACCGCACCGCCGTAGCCTGCTTCTTTCAGCTTATTGACAACATCTACCATTTCGTCCGGAGTAGTAGGAATCTCAACACCAACCTCCTCAAAAATATCAATATTGTACAGGAAACCGAAATAATTGTAGCCATTGATATATGCATAATTTTCACCGTCAAAGGTACAGATCACTTTCGCAGCATCGGAGTAATTCTCCATATATTCCATATCCTGCTGGGAAAGAATAACACCCTCCTGCGCATAGGTCCGCATTGTACTGTTGGTATGTAAGTCAAATACGTCCGGTGCAGTTCCGCTTCCAATATCTGCCTGCAGATTCGTGTTGTAAGAGGATTCATCAGAATTAAATACCATATCTACTGTAATCCAGTCGTACGCTTCCTGGAAACGATTAATGATTTCTTCGTAATATGCGGAATCCACTTCACGCCATGTTGTAACAGTAAGTGTTACCGGTTCTTTTTCCTCTTCCTGAGCAGTATCCGCATCGTCCGCGGTATCCGCATCAGCTTCTGAAACAGTGTTTTTGTCATTCGACTTGTCATCTGATTGAGTATCAGTGCTGTCTCCACATGCTGTCACACTGATTACCATTGTCAGTGACATTAATAATGCAAGTAATTTTTTGATCTTCATACGAATCATTCCTCCTTGAATTTAAAAAATTGATCCTTTTGTGATTGGCAGCCGATATTGCAGTTCCTCCCTCCATTATCCGTCCCCAACACTCTGTATTTTAGTTGTAAAAGGCTTTTACAAAACATAAAATACCATATTTTAACGCATTTGTCAACGCATTAAGAAATATTTTATAAAGGTATTTTATATTCATGTCAAAGAAACGTATATTTCCCGTAAATAAATTGTAAAATCCTATAACGAAAATTTGTATTCCCTGATAGCCAGATCAGGAATATCTGCCAAAAACCGCCTGCCATCGGGCATGGTAAATTCACGGGTGATATCTTTT
>JAGASC010000391.1 GCA_017621905.1 Roseburia sp. | reverse complement strand
GTAACTTCCCGTGCAGCTGCACGGGGCGGTCTATTTCTGTTGCACTATCCTTGGAGTCGCCTCCACCGGACGTTATCCGGCATCCTGCCCTGTGAAGCCCGGACTTTCCTCACCCCGACGGGGCTGGCGCAAAATGCTGCGCCTGCCCCGTCGGGCCGCGATCATTTGTCCTACTTATTCCTTTTCATGAAATCCGTTAACGTAGCAGTTCAGATACCTTCACTGTTACCCGTTAACTACTATACACAATTCTATACATTTCTTCAAGCATAAATTTTGATATTGATAATTACACATTGAAACAGGAACCGCCAATAAATTCCCGCAAAATGGAATTCTGGCCGATTCCATCACTTGGCATGGGGAGAAAATAGTCCAAAAACTTCAGCAGTCGCTTTGCCTCCATATATTCCGGACATTCCCTGTCGATGTCAAAAAGCAGTGGTTCTGCATACATTTTCAGCACTGCCAGTTCATAAATTAACGCGGAATTGAACATCACGTCCGCCCCTTCCTGGAATGGGAAAATATACTTTTCCTCTCCCCTTCGCACGGAGTCCCACATGGCAATGGTCTCCTTTGCGGAAGTTCCCCTGGTTCTGGCATCCCGGACAATACGGCGGATTAATCTTCCATCCGTGGTGGGCAGGCAGTTGTGCTCATCGATGTTCAACTGGGTCAGAGCGCTGATGTAGATTTTGAACTTGCTGTCTGTGGGGAGCGAGTAGGATAATTTATCGTTTAATCCATGAATTCCCTCGATGACCAGCACATCCTCTTTCCCAAGCTGCATGAATTTATCTTTGTATTCTCTCCGGCCGGTCTTGAAATTAAACGTAGGAAGTTCTACACGTTTTCCTGCCAGAAGCTCTGTCATATCATGATTGAATAATTCTACATCCAGTGCCTCAAGGCATTCTAAATCCGGCTCTCCATTTTCATCCAGAGGGCACTCATTCCGATTTACATAGTAGTTATCCAACCCGATGGGATGGGGTTTCATGCCTCTTGCCGAAAGCTGAATGGAAAGTCTGTGTGAAAAGGTTGTTTTACCGGAAGAGGAAGGGCCTGCGATCATAATGAACTTCTCACCCTGGGATTTCACAATCGCCTCCGCCAGCTGCCCGATCCGCTCCTCGAACAAGGCTTCCTGAATCATGATGAGTTCCTGGGTACGCCCTTTTGCAATCGCATCATTCAGGGCACCAACCGTGTCGATTTCCAACATCTTGCCCCACTCTCTGGATTTTTTTAAAGTCTGGAACAGCTTTCCGGAAGGGGCAAACTCTGCCACCTGCCTTGTGTTTTTATCAGGAAATCGCAATACAAAGCCATCCTCATACTTTGTCACGTCGTAGCAGCGCAGATACCCGGTGGACGGAACCATAAAACCGTAAAAATAATCCTTGTAATGATCCAGCACGTAAATATTAACTCTGGAACTGCGACGGTAACGGAATAACTTTTCCTTATCTGTCATCCCCAGTTCACGAAACAGTGCAATAGCATCATCCGTATTCATGCTTCGCTTCTCAATCGGAAGATCAGCCTCCACAAGGCGGTTCATTTCCTGTTTTAATGCGGCAATCTGTTCTTCCGTGATAACTGACTGCTCCGTCCCATTTTTCATAAGCTCGCAATAATAGCCCTGTCCGATGGAATGTTTGACACGCACAGTAATTTTGTCTGCGCCCCACAGATTGTGCACCGCTTTTTGCATTAAAAGTGTAGCGCTTCGTCGATAGGCCCTCTTTCCGGTCTTGCAGGCAGTGGTCAAAAATTCCACCGTACCATCCTGCTCTGCGAACTTTGTCAGTTCCCGCAGGCGATTATTGTATAGCACCAGGACGATATCATCCGGATATTCTTCCCGATAATCCTCCGCAATCTTTAAAAAGCTTATTCCCTTGGGGTAAACTTTCTCTTCTCCCGCAATCAACAGTTTTACCATCTTTTCTTCCATAAAAAGCCCCCTGTTCATCTATAGTATGTCAGTGCTTCCTCATTCTGTTCCAATTCTGCCTTTATTTCCCGTATGCGGTTTGCAATGATGTCGGTCTGCGGCTGTTTCTTTAATTTTTCGAGAATATTCTTATATAACTGCTGCTCTCTCTCCAGGAATTCACGCAGCACCGGATGCCGACTCTCCAGTAATATCTGTCCGTATGCAAAATACACACTTTGAGCAAAATCCTTTCCCTTCGACGCATCATAATGCACCCGCATCATCGGATAAAATTTTCCCTCTTCCTCTACCATTTCCTCGGCATCCGTCACATACCCCTTCTCATACAGGAAACGACGCACACGCGCAAGTTCGGACTGGGGCTGTAATACCAGTTCCCTGGCATTTTGGCAAACAGCCTCCCCGTCCTCTAAAATATGCATCACAAGTCCGCCTCCCATTCCGGCAATCAGAATGGAATCCGCCTCCCCGAAAGACAAGGCAGACACACCGTCGGAAAGACGGGTCTGTATGTATTCACCCATGCCATACTGTGCAATATGCTCCTTTGCCCGCTCTAAGGGACCAGGGTTGATATCCATTGCAATTGCGCGTGGTATGATTCCCTTTTCTATCAGATAAATCGGCACGTAACCATGATCTGTGCCCACATCCGCTAATACGCCCCCCCCAGTCACAAGGGATGCTGCCATGGTAAGACGTTCTGATATTTTTATCATTTAGCAACCATGCCCTTTCCTCTACTTGTAATCTTTGCAGCGTCCTGCTTTGCAAGCCGTGTGAAAAATCTTTGCGATAAAGATTTTTCACACTACTCCAGATAATCCTTTAATTTACGGCTTCTGCTCGGATGACGGAGCTTACGCAGCGCTTTTGCTTCGATCTGACGGATTCGTTCACGGGTAACATTGAACTCCTTGCCCACCTCTTCCAATGTTCTGGCACGTCCATCCTCCAGGCCAAAACGAAGGGTAAGCACCTTCTGCTCTCTCTCTGTCAGGGTACCAAGTACCTCCTCCAATTGTTCTTTTAACAAGGTAAATGCAGCGGCATCTGCCGGTACCGGCACGTTATCATCCTGAATGAAATCGCCGAGATGGCTATCCTCTTCCTCGCCAATGGGGGTCTCTAAAGATACCGGCTCCTGGGAAATCTTAAGGATTTCACGCACACGCTCCACCGGCATCTTCATCTCTTCTGCAATCTCCTCCGGAGACGGCTCTCTACCCAATTCCTGCAGCAGCTGTCTGCTGACACGGATTAATTTATTGATGGTCTCCACCATGTGAACCGGAATACGGATAGTTCTTGCCTGGTCTGCAATCGCTCTGGTGATTGCCTGACGAATCCACCATGTGGCATAAGTGGAAAACTTATAGCCCTTGCGGTAGTCGAATTTCTCTACCGCCTTGATCAGGCCGAGATTTCCCTCCTGAATCAGGTCGAGGAACAGCATACCTCGTCCCACATAGCGCTTTGCAATGCTGACTACCAGTCGCAGATTGGCCTCTGCCAGGCGTTTTTTTGCATCCTGATCGCCTAACTCCATACGCTTTGCCAGCTCAATTTCTTCCTCTGCGGAAAGCAGGGGAACTTTACCGATTTCCTTTAAATACATACGAACCGGATCCTCGATGGAAACGCCATCCGGAATGGAAAGATCAATTTTCTCGACCTCGATGTCGTCCTCCTCTTCCACCTCCAGCAGTATGTCATCATCTATATCGTCATCCGTAATTCTTAATACGTCAATATTATTTGCCTCCAGGAATTCCAGAATTTTCTCGAACTGTTCTGCGTTCAGCTGCATATCCGCAAAAAAATCACTGATTTCCTGGTATTCCAGCATGTTCTTTTTCTTTTTGGCTAAAAGCAAAATTCCTCTCAGCTTTTCCTGAAACTTTTCCGGAGAATTCTCAGTGGTTTTTTCCGGCGTTTTTGCAGCGTCGGATTTTACACCTGCCTTCACATCTGCCTTGGTGTCCGCCTTGGTATCTGCTTTGGCATCCGTTTTTGCATTTGCCTTCGCATCACCGGCTGCTCTGCTCTTTACAGCCTCTAAATTTTCACCATTTTCTGTCTTTTTTGCCATTTTGTTCATCCTCTCATAGTTCGTTACTATTTTGTCCTTAATATTGTCTTTTAATCCATGAAAATATGCAATTTTTGCGCTCTTACTCCATTTTCCTGCAATCGCATGCCTGCCAGCCTCCTGTGCAGTAAATGCACAAATCTACCGGATCGTCATCATTTTCCTCAATTCGCCCAGCGCCCGCTTGTCCTCCACCAGCTTCATAAGTCCCTGCAGATCGGTGGGAGCAAGATTCTGTGAACGGTAATTTATGCTGTTTTCCTTGATTCTGATGATGGTTTCCTTCAATGCCTTCTCCCTGTCTTCTTTTGTCAGGGCTGCGGGAATTCTGGCATTAAAAAGTGCTGCGATCTCGCGCTGTTCCTCCTCGCTTTGGAACATGCTGACGATTCTTGCCGGATTCACAGAGCCGGTTTCCTCAAATTGTGCAAATACAAGCTCTGCCACTTTGTGATAAATTTCCTCTGTAAAATCCTCCGGCGTAATATATTTTTTTATTTTGAGGAACAATTCGTTGTTCTCGATCAGCCAGGTCAAAAGCAGTTTCTGGGACTGCTTCATGCCGTCCTCTTTTTTCCTGCCACGGGATGCGTCCCGCTCCCGGCCACCGGCTCCTCCCATTCCAGGCTCACTTTTGGCTGCTGCCCCTGCCGGACTGCCGCCTGCCATACCGATACGCGCACCGTACCGGTTCACCAGCCGCCGCAGATCCTCCACGGCAATCATATATTTGGAAGCAACTGCATCGATATAATTATCCCGCTCCAGCTTTTCCGAAAAACCGCAGAGCCGCTTTGCCACTTCATTGTAAAATGCGGTCTTGCTCTCCGGATCGTGCATATCGTACTGCTGCTGTAAAATCCGTATCTCAAACAAAAAGCTGTTCTCCGCCTGGTCAATCCGCTCCTGATAGGCCTCGGCACCCAAAGCTTTGATGAACTCATCCGGATCCTTGTAGGGCTTCATGTTGATAATCTTTGTGGTGATTCCCACCTCTTTTAAAATAGGAATTGCCCGAAGTGCCGCTTTCACACCGGCGCCATCACTGTCGTAGGTCAGATAGACTTCCTTAGTGTACCGCTTCAACAGATTGGCATGACCGCTGGTAAGCGCCGTTCCCAAAGATGCCACTGCATTGTCAAACCCCGCCTGGTGCAGCGCAATCACGTCCATATAGCCCTCGCACAAAAGCAGCTGGGATTTTTTCGTGGCGCGGGCAAAGTTCAATCCATAAAGATTGCGGCTTTTGTCAAAAATCTTTGTTTCCGGGGAATTCAAATATTTTGGCTCCCCATCTCCCATGACACGGCCACCAAATCCGATGACTTTATTATGTACATCCATGATTGGAAACATGGCCCGGTCCCAAAATTTGTCGTAGCCGCCCCGCCGTTCATCGATGGTCACAAGCCCGGATTCCTTTAATATGGCATCCTCATATCCCTTAGACCGCAGATAGCGGTACAAATCGTCGCTGTACTGGTCGGAATAGCCAAGACCAAATTTTTTCATGGTCTCATCGGAAAGCTCACGCTTTCGGAAATACTGGATGGCTTTCGTACCCCGGTTGTTCCGAAGCAGCATATAAAAATATTTGGCAGCCTCTTTGTTGATTTCTAAGAGTCTTGCCCGCTCGTCGGCTTCCCTGCGCTGGGCTGAGGTGAGTTCCTGTTTTGGCAGTTCCACCCCCGCCCGCTCCGCCAGCGTCTCCATGGCTTCTCCAAAGGTAAAGTTTTCATATTCCATCAGGAATGTAAATACATTGCCTCCGGCGCCGCAGCCGAAACAGTAATACATCTGCTTGTTCGGCGACACGGAAAAGGAGCCGGTCTTTTCATTGTGAAATGGACATAGCCCAAAATAGGTGCTCCCCTTTTTGCTGAGGCGTACATACTGGGATACCACATCCACGATATCATTTCTGGAGCGGACTTCCTCGATTAATTCGTCCGAAAAATATGGCAATCTTTCCACTCCTTTCTATAAATACTCGTAACTGTTCAGTACCTTCACAGTTACGAGCGCAAGCCCATGAAAATCGCTCCGCGATGGGGGCTTGCTCCTGCATGCTCTACGTTTTCTCACGGTTCATGCAGTAAATGCATGAACCTGACCTGAACAACTACAATACTTCTTAGTAACCATCCACCTGCCAAGCCTGTGGCAGGAAGAATTCGCTGAATTTGGTAATGGCGTACTGGTCTGTCATGCCCGATATGTAATCGCTGACCGCCCGTTCTTTTTTCTCGCCTTTGTCCAACATTCGCAGATATTTCTCCGGCAAAAGTTCAATGTGTTCCATATAATAGCAGAACAGCTGCTCTATCATCGCCTTGGCCTTGACCTCCTCGCCCTTGGCTACCGGGTTCTGGTAGACGTTGGCGAACATGAATTTGCGGAGATCCGCCAATGCCTCTGCCACCTCGGTGGTCATGGTTATGTCGTTTTTGTTTCTGCTGTTCATGATAATATTGTGTATCAGGGTATTTAACC
>JAGASC010000390.1 GCA_017621905.1 Roseburia sp. | reverse complement strand
ATCCCCGGACGGCACCATGCAGATAGCCAAGTCTCCATCATGGCCAGAAAATCCTCCTTCTTGTCATAGTACTCCATCCAGCGCAAGGTACGCAAAGCTACATTTCCCTGAGAGTAATATCCCCATGAGTTTCCTTTTTGATTTTGCTTCCAGGTAGGATCGGAAATTGATACTCCCGGGAAGGGATAGGGCGTCGCAAATTCCTTTGGATTTGCTAAGTACCGACGATAAATTTCATCTGCCATCTCTTTATCCAACAAGTGTTCGCAGAACAACGTTGTGATGGAGATACTTTTGACCGGAATTTTACGATCGTACTTATCCACATCAAAAAAGAAATATTCCTCCGGATCAAAACAGATATCAATGAGACGTCTTTTTACATCGGCAGCTTTTTTGCGCCAAAGCGCTGCTTCTTCTGTCTTCCCAAGGATATCTGCCATTTTGGCCAACGCCATACGGGATCCGTAGAAAACGGCATTGATATCAGGAGAAATCAAGGGTGCCACATTGCAATCTACCGGATAGCCATATGGATATTCCGACGGAATCTGGCACAAACCGTATTTATATTTCATCCCATCAAAACGGGCACTGTTATCATGTCCGGTATCAAAGCCGCAAAAGGTCTCCACTAATCCCTTACCACGCGTCATACGGTTTTTACATTGCCATTCATCCCATTTACAACAACAGGTGTAATACCACTCCAATTCTTCTGACGGATCGAGTTCCCAAATCTCCAGACAAAGGGATGCCAAAGAGACACACTCCTGCAGCTGGGTGTAATTAACAGAAAATCCTGGCGGGCAAACATCTAGTCCCGTGTATGCTTTCGCCAAATCCGGAATACTGTTCATTAGGTCATTATCCAATATGCAAGTAGGAATCTTTCCGTCCTCTCGCTGATTTTCCAAAAAAAGACGTACCTGGGAAACGGGAAGATCAACGTCTTCAGGATGTAATTTAGCCCAAACGATCGAATCATACAAATGTTCCAGCCAAAATCCGGGATAGTTGGTGGAAATGAGAAAAAGCCGTCCTTTATGGCTGTCGCTGACACGAAAATGTTTCTCACGGATACGTTGCATAATTTGATCACGGTAAAAGATCATGTTTTCTTTTTTTAAGTATGTTGATATCATAAACACTCCTCCAATCATTTCGTCAAGCTTCGGTAAAATATATTACACAACTTTCTCCCGTCCTGGATGCAACATTATTAAGAACCAACCCTGCATTCATTAACAAAGCACCTGAACAGATATCACCAGTCGTTTCATTTCGATATTGCTTTTTCGGATCAAGTCCCTGAAGCTTTACGATAATATTTGGATATAATTCACTGCGCATAGTAACAAGCGTAAGCATAAAACAATCTTTTTCCTGAGAAACAATTTGCCATGCTGCCCGATATGGATTATCAAAAGGTGAAATCAAACGGTAAAGGTCCCCATAGTGAATCAAATCATAATATTCGTGGTATCTTCTGACCTGCTCCTTTACGATTTCAACCTCCTGTTCGGTAAGTTTTCTCGGATCAAGCTCATAGCCAAAAGTTCCCCACATGGCAACGTTTCCTTTGGTTTCATAACCGGTCCGACGATTCGCTGAAACATGTGCCCCCATTGTAGATGCCGGATAACACATGGAAGTACCAAACTGAATATAGAGACGCTCGATAGGATCCGTGTTATCACTTGTCCAAATTTGAGGAGAATAACAAAGCATAGCCGGATCAAACCTTCCACCGCCCCCAGAACAATTTTCAAACAGGATATCCGGAAATGTAGTAACAAGACGATTCATAAGGTCGTATGTTCCCAGAATAAAACGGTGGAAAAATTCTTTCTTGCGGTCAGCCGGAAGAAGGGCAGATCCTGCATCTGAAATATTTCGGTTGAAATCCCACTTGACATAATCAATTTTGTTTTCTGAAAGCACTTTATACATTTGCTGCCAGATATTATCCCTTACATCTTCACGAGAGACATCCAAGACATATTGATGACGTCCGATCATAGGTTCTCTTCCAGCCACATGCACATGCCAGTCGGGATGCTTGCGGAACAATTCAGAGTCAGGAGATATCATTTCCGGCTCATACCAGATACCAAATTTAAGCCCTTCTTTATTTACCTGTTCTATCAGCGGAACAAGTCCTCCCGGAAGTTTTTCTTCATTGACAAACCAATCCCCCAATGAACAGGTATCATTATTGCGTCTGCCGAACCAGCCATCGTCCATAACCAGCATTTCAATGCCAAGCTGTTTTGCGGTTTTTGCAAAATCAACCAGTTTTTCTGTATCAAAATCAAAAAATGCTGCTTCCCAACTATTAATGAGGAGCGGCCTTTTTTGATTCTTCCACCGCCCCCTGATCAAATTCGTATTATAGAAGCGATGGAAAATGCGACTCATTTCCCCGATACCGCCTTCGGTAAATACCATAACCGCCTCCGGTGAATCAAAGTACTCTCCCGGTGCAAGCCTCCAGCCAAAGTCTACCGGATTGATACCCATAATCAACCTTGTTGAATGGTTAAAATCACATTCTGCCAGAGCAGAAAAATTACCTGAATACACCAGATTGAAACCATAAACAGTACCATGCCTCTCATCCGCATTATGCTCCGCTAAAGCTACAAAAGGATTCTGACAATGTCCTGAGACCCCTCTTTTACTTTCAATGCCCTGCAATCCGTGGGCAAGCGGACGCCGCTCAACATAACGTTCCTTATAATGAAGCCCATAGAGCGATATGAAATCATAATCCATAGTGGGCAAATCAACACAAAGGCTGAAAACACGCTCAATATCGCAACAAAAAGAGGATGTGTTTTCCACACGCACACGCCGTGTCATAACCCCACAGGATGAGAACACCGTATAGTAAAGGGTAACACGCACTCCGGTAACTGCGTCCTCGGCATATATTTCAAGTGTATCTGCCTCACTCTCATTGTTAACATATGACGAGGGCTGACCAGGAATTCCAGGCTTTCCTGCATAAATTTTGTGATCTACATAGCGAATATCCGTTACGCTGTCACCATTTATGTTGCGCACAGCAAGAGCAGAGATTCGAAAATCCGCAGCACCATTACACCCATATTCCATCGGTGCAGTATCGGGGGTAAAAGCCCGCTCTCCTATCACCGAATTTGCAAGGCTAAAAGACGCATTTCGTTGGCGACACTCACGCCCGCTGATATATGTCTCTGGAATCGGTGCGCCATAATAAAGATTCAGCAAATAATTTTCTTCATATATCTTGATAATATAACTTGATGTAGCAGTATCTAATTTAAATGTACGTTTTTTTTCATCATAAATTATTGGCATACTTTCCCTCCAATATCTCCTTATCAATCATTTCCACAATCAACAGCAGATCAATCTCATGCCGCCAAGTAATCCTGATGGCGCAAGCTGTAGCATGTGAGACAAATTATCTTTAACTTGCTGCACTAATGTATTTGATACAACGACTTCTACTTGATTTGCTCCTTCATGAATCACCTCTGTAATTTCAAATAAATAAGGACAAGCCACTCGCATTCCCAGGCTACTGCCATTGACTACTAACAAAGCATTCTGCCCTACCCGACCAAGATCAAGAAAGACACGCTTCGTACCTACGGGAACATCCACCGAAAAAGTATATCTCATCTTCCCAGAAAATTCCGGGAAAAAATCTGGTCCTGTAACATTAAAGAACCCCTTATAATTTCCCACAGTAACATAATTGGATAATTCATTATAATGAGCCAAATCCAGACGAAAGGCGGGGCTTATCTCAATACCGCGAGGTAACTCCCACTCCTCCTCTAAGCCTGCTCGATCGCCAAATATTACAATTACCGACTGGTTCGGCAATAACTTTAATCCAAATGATCCATCTTTTGTCTCTCCACTGCAATAACGTTCATTCAGCAAATCCATTCGAACATATTCACCCACAGAGGGCAACTTCACCACTGTATCTAACGTCTTATGGAAATCTTCATTGAAAAACATAAAAATATCATTTTTCTCACGGCAGCAATGATAAATCCGAAGATTTGGATACGCATCGTCAACAATAACGTCTGTCATATGCAAACTTTTCATTGTGGGAATAAGCGCATCCGGCTCCATAACAAATCCCTGGAAAATGGCATTTCTCGGCATTCCTCCAAAAAACCATACAGGCATTCCCAATAGATGAAGTCCTTCCAAAACTTTTTGTAATTCCAATGGCAAATGATCCGCATATGGAACGATCAGACAATCAAAACTCTCCTTCCCTATACATAACCTATTTTCTTTTACCAAAGCCGTCTTCAGTATATCCATGGATACAATATCATAATCAATATGTGCATCATATAACCTTGTCGCTATCGGCTGCATGGGCATTGCTTTCATGAAACAGCTTGACCATTCTCCCTCTGCATTATATAGAACTGCCGCATTTGCGTAATGTGTGGCTCCATCCAGTAAATGCGCTGCACGATTAATATATTTCATCAAGACCGAAAACCCTTCAAAACTGGGGTTCATACCTTCTGCGGAAAAATGCGGCGGAAATTCCGAATCCGGAAACTTTGTAGAAAATGCATGGGGCACAAACCGATTGATTCCTCTCACCAGTAGAAAATCAATGATATATTTCATCATGGACGTATCCGCTCCCCAGCCATACGCACCAAACATTTCACACATGGCTCTACCCTTCATGGAAGGATTCAAATGTGCAAGAGATGCTCCCAATTTCCCAAGTATATAATGAAAAAATTCTCCATCTGCAACACCTTGTGCCGATGATGTATGATAATAATGCTCCATACCCGGCAGTACCTGCTGAAATACTATATCAATTCCACTCATATCCTGCCACTGTACAGCTCTGAAATAATGCCCGGCGCTATGGTGTAAATGGCAGTGCGAACCCATATCCTCAATGACATGTCCTGTATGCATAACTCCATGGGCATGACACCAATCGCTTACCTGTTTCGCAAAACACTCACTGTAAAGACGTGTTATGGCATCCATATAAGCAAAACGTATTTCTGCTTGTGCATCACCGTCACAATCATCATTGTACCAAAGCAGGTTCAGATGAGGCGTCGGGTCAAACCTAAGTTTTTCCTGCATCCTATTCCATACAGATTCATTCCACGGCAAAGCCAGACCCGGTGTTCCAATTCTCTGTTCATAAAATCCATAATTCACACGCTGCGCTCTGAAAATCTGGTTTGCAAAAGCCGGTTCATCGGAAAAAAATCCCACCAGCGTTTTTCCGAAATGTTCCCTGTAATGCTCCCAATGGGATTCATAAACAGTATCAATCAATACCCTAACTGATTCTGCAGAAATCATATCAATGTAGTGATTCCATCCGCCTCTTCTTGATTTATAATAAAAGAAAATGCGCCAAACACCTTCCGGAACATCCCAGTAAAGATAATCTCCCTTTACTTGATCCGTCAAATCAACTGCTTCATAATTACATGTTTCATGCACATTGGCCACACGCTTATACGCATATGCCCCCAGCAAAACATCTTCTTTGCTATTTGTTTCTTTTGAAAAAACAGCGATGTCTTGTGCCGGACCAACTACATCTATATGCCTTTCTACAAGATTCCATTGCCTCAACTGCGGATATTCCTTTTCAATCACTCCGTTGGCATGTCCGGTAGGAAATTTGTCATCATCCAGCACCCAAACTTTCATCCCTCGTTTTTCTGCCTCTTTAAGGATAATATCCATATCGCGCCACCAACCATCCCCACAGAACTCGGGATGTGATTTCGATTCTACACAAAATTCCCGGCATCCGCTGTCATAAATTTTTTGAATCTGTTCCGGAATACGCTCTGTATGATCCCCTCGCTGCCAATAGAAGGGAAACAAATAATTGCCTTCTTTTTCTTGCAACACATCCGATAGTCTTTGATCCATCACAATTTCTCCTTGTATAATATCTTTAAAAGATAAAGATACATACGTTTTCCTTTCCTAAATTGGTTAATTTATTAAACATTAGATATACCTCAATCGGTTTGATAAAGCCCATGATATAATTGTCCCGGTGTCAATCAGGTAATAGTT
>JAGASC010000389.1 GCA_017621905.1 Roseburia sp. | reverse complement strand
GGCCCACAATACCCCAAGGGGAATGGATACCACAATAATGATCCCCAACGACACTGCCGCCAGCCACAGGGTCACAGGAAGCTTGTCCCCGATCAGCTCTGCCACCGGCATCATTTCATTCATATTTTTGGAATAACGGTAGCTGACACCAAGGTCACCCTTTAACACATCCGTTATCCAGTTTACATAACGTTCAATCGGTGGTCTGTCCAGTCCAAGCTGGGCCCGGAGCTGTACCTCCCTTTCGGGGGTTGCCTCCGTGCCCAGAATGGATGTGACCACATCACCGGGTATGATCTGAAAGGCAACGAAAGCAGCCACGGATACCACGAACAATGTCATAATGAGAGTGATGATTTTCTTTGCAAAGTATTTCATGACCGCTTTCTCCTTTCTTTTTACAGATCGTGCCACGCACTTATGTGCATATTTATTTTACATAGTACACGGTACTCATATCCTGTACATACACAGGGTAGAACTTGTAGCCGGCCAGTTCCTTATCCATAGCGATGGTAATGGGCGGCACCTGGATAAATGCAGTACCTGCATCCTCTGCCAGGATCTTCTGCAGTTGCTTATAGTACTCTGCCTTCTCTGACAGATCCAGACTGCTGAACGCCTGCTGATAAACTGCATCATAATCCTTGTTGGCAAAATTGATGAAGTTTTTCTTGGAGTCGGTCTGGAATCTGTTCAACAGATAACCGGGTGTCATATCACTGGTGATCCCGCAGATAGTAGCCTGATACTGGCGTCCATTGTAGCACTGATCCAGCCAGGTACTCCACTCTACAGCATTGATGGTGGCATTGATGCCCGCTGCCTTTAAATGTTCCACCACGACCTCCGCCGTCTGCATATGGAATTCATAGTTGGAAGGCACCATGATCTCCAGATCCACACCGTCAGGATAACCGGCCTGTGCAAGCAGCTTCTTAGCTTCCTCAATATTGGCGCCGGTGCCGTACATATCGTTCAGGTCCACATAATAATCCTTCAGAGTAGGAAGCATTGCGGAACTTACCAGCGTGCCGTTTCCTCCTGCCACAAAATCGTTGATGGAATCCTTGTCCAGTGCATAGCAGATCGCCTGACGCACCCGCATGTCATTCAACGGCTCCACAGCATTGTTCAAGAACAATGCCTGCACTACATCGGAGGGGGCAGACAGGATCTGGAAAGAATCCTTCAGCTCATTGGCCTGTGAATCGGTCAGATAAGGATAAATGTCAATGGAACCGCCCTGCAGATCCAAAAGTGCCGTGTCCGGGCTGTTCACGATCTTGAACTTCACCTCATCCAGATAAGGCAGTCCCTCCTGCCAGTAATCGCTATTCTTTGCCACTACGATTCCCTCCTGGGGAGTGTAGGAAACAAAAGAAAACGGTCCTGTTCCAATGGGGTCTGCCGCCGCATCCTCACCGCTTCCCCGGGGGATGATGGCTGCCGTAAAGCTGTAGATCAGCTCTGTGTTGGCACTGCCCACTGTCACCTGAACCGTTTTGTCGTCAATAATATCCACGCTCTGAATCGTGCTCATGGTAGAGATCAGCGGAGTGCCATCCAAAAGTCCTGAGACTCTCTCCAAAGAATATTTGACGTCTTCCACTGTCACCGTATTCCCATTGTGAAACTTGACGTTGTCACGAAGGGTAAAGGTGTACACCAGTCCGTCCTCGGAAATGGTGTAGCCGTCAGCTACCGCATTCATCAGATTGCCATTCTCATCCGGCTTTACCAAGCCTTCAAAAATGTTGAATAGGATTTCCTTAGTTCCTGCCGCAGTTGCTTTGTGTGGGTCAAGACTGTCAATATCCTGCTGTATGCCTACAACGACAGAGCCGCCGTAGACAGGTTCTTCAGACACTGTTTCCTCCGTAGAAGGATTCTGTGTCTGTACTGCATTTGAGTCTGTAACAGACTCTGTAGAGGACTTATCCCCCGAAGACTCTTCTGTGCCACCTGCGCATCCGCCCAGTGCAGCCATTGTCAGAAGTGCCATAAACAAGTAGCATAAACGCTTCTTCATAATTATGTTCTTCTCCTCTTCGAATCATAAACCTCTCACTATTCTATTGTCGCCCTTATTGTACCATAGATACAGGGGATTGCAAGTTTTTTTGGAAGTACAATGTAAGTTCACATAAAACAATACTCCTTTCGCAACGAAAATTCGCTTTGAAAGGAGTATGTTACTATCATATATAATAATAACTGTGCCAGTTGTCAATAATGATCTTGGCATCTATTTTTTCCAGCCCGGTAATCTGGCAGAGTTCTTCCAATGCCTCGTTCTTCTTGGACTTGCGGTAAAGTTCATTCACATGGTCAAAGGTTGCCTTGGGATATGATTTGCCATCGATCAAAATATATCTCTGGTTCCGGGCACGTTCCGCTAACAGCTGCTTTGTTCTCTTCTTCTCCTTCTGCTTTTGGGTGATCATCCACAGGAACAACATCAGGCTCAGCACAATGCCTGCGATGCCGCCAAGCATCATGTTCCGGGAAATATTGCCTGTTTCGCAGGAAAGGTACAACGGCAGTACATACAGATCCAATTCTGCCTGTGTTTCAAACCACTCAGTATCCTGAAACCACTCTGGTATGCTAAACAAATAAGAACCAAAGCAGTCTTGTCTATCTATTGCTTGTTTGTCATTCCTATATCACAATTATCCTGTAATAGATAGAGGTGTGCGTCACCACTCTTGAAGCACTTGTGACTTCGTTCGTTGAGACTGCTCCCTCTGCTTTGCAGGATTTTGCGTATTAGCTGGATGTTGGCAGCATTTGTGCTGTACTTCGTATCTCGAACCAGATTGTAACCCGCATTGAAGTGAGGATTCTATCTACTTACAACTCACAAATGAAAGGAGTTTTCTTATGTACATCATCGGAATTGATATTGGCAAAAATCATCACGAAGCTTCCATTGTTTCACCTGAAGGGAAACAAATCGGACATTCCCTTCGCTTTGCAACTACACACAAAGGTGCGGATTCTCTTACGAGTTTTATCTTCAAAAATATTGGTAATGCACCATGTATCTTCGGCATGGAAGCCACAGGGCATTACTGGTATCCCATTTATTCCTTTCTCAAAGCCAGAGGCTATACAATCTATGTGATCAATCCAATCCAGTCGGATTCTCTTAGAAAGATGTATATCCGGCAAACAAAAAACGATTCCATAGATTCTTTTCTGATTGCAGAAGTGATACGATTCGGTCAGTTTGGAGAGACTTCTATGGCTGATGAAAACATACTTGCCATGCGTCAGTTGTGCCGTTACCGTGATTCCGTGATTTCTTCCAGAACGGAAATCAAACTCCGCATCAGCACGATTATGGAACAGATTTTCCCGGAGTACGAAAAACAGTTTTCTTCTCTTTGGCTGAGCACATCCATGGGCATTCTCGAAAAGTACCTCACCCCTGAGAATATCAAGAATGCTCCAACAGATGAGCTCTTTGAAATCATAAAAGATAAGAGCCACAACAGACTTACCATGGATAAAGCCCTTTCCATCAAGGAAGCTGCAGCTGATACCTTTGGTATTAAGATAGCACAGGATGCGTTTTCTTTCCAGTTAAAACAGCTTATTGACAGAATGAATTTTCTTGATAAGCAGATTGAAGCTCTTGACTGCCAGATTCTTGAGTACTACGAGAAGTTTGATTGTTATCTTCATACAATTCCCGGGATAGGCATGATTGCTGCTGCAACTATTCTCGCTGAAATCGGCGATATAAACAGATTTAAGAGTTCATCTGCACTGGTTGCCTTTGCCGGCATTGATCCAACCGTAAGGCAGTCCGGTGAGTTTAACAGCACACATAATCATATGTCAAAACGCGGTTCACCTTACTTACGACATGCCATTTTTCTTGCTGCAACCACCTGTTCCTTCCATGGAAGCCCTTTAAATGCCTATTACAAAAAGAAACGAGACCAGGGAAAGCACCACTTAACTGCAACCGGAGCTGTGGCTCGTAAGCTTACCACCGTAATCTATGCTGTATTACGGGATGGTAAGCCTTATGAACCTAAAAGTTTTTGTTAATGTCTGGTAGTAAGACTAGGATTTAAGCCTGCCGTTTGGGAGGCTTAGTTGTGATGCTCTTTTATTGAAACACTCCATTTTTTTCTTAGTATATCTTCTATATTTGGATATTCTATTTCTCCATATTTATTCCTTGTTCCATTGATACCTTTTAATGCATCCTCCGGATTATCCCACTCTGCTTCACATTCGTCACAACATATAAATATTTTTTTACTTGATATATCTTTTACAATTTCAAGTAAGCCTTGCTTACATATCCTACAGTAACCGATATTATACATTTTAGAACACTCCTATCACTTATGATAATCTCCAAAAGACGGAAATGCGGTAATTAAATCAGCACTTTCGTCCAGCGTTACTATTGTTATGTAATCCATTTGAGCACCAGTATTAATATATCCACTTTCATAGCCTGCATTTTTGTACGGAATGTTATAAATTGTTCCGCCCATTCCATCCGATATCGGTTCAACCAAATGACGTTGTTCCCATGCATCATTTACCATATCTATCGGATTCCCGTTAAATACACCATGTGTTTCTCGACTATTATTTGGAACCGCATGTCGATTAATATGATCTACCCTGGTTTCACCTTTCTTACTAACAATTGCATCCCAGTTTAATTTTTCACTTGACTTCCCATAGCTGGTCTCACTTCCAGCCATGCGTTTTACATTCGGCACAGAACAGGCATTGTCGAGTGCGTACTTTTCAGCATACGCCTTCATCTTTCTCCCGACATTGTCTTCCTTCATCATCTGGCCGAGCTTGCCCAGGTTTCCGGCCAGTCCTGCTCCGGAAATGGCACAGCTTAATAGGTTCAGCCCCAG
>JAGASC010000029.1 GCA_017621905.1 Roseburia sp. | reverse complement strand
GCAAGACCCAAACTTCAACATCACTTATGAAGGGCAGCTCTACAGCCAAAAGCCCTCTGTTTGGCATCACCCCAACTATAGCGGATTGTTGGTACAGGGTACCGCTACCACCCCGGCTGCTCGGAGATTTTAGTATAGCTTATATTGGGCGGGGTTGTCAAGAGTTCTGACAATCTTTTCACGCATCTTCCCGGCAATTTCACGCATAGATGCCGGATTCACCTTGCAGATTTTTCTGTCGTAGGTATAAAAACCGTTTACTTCGTCTTCCACATCGCTCAGCTGCGTGTATACACATCCACAGCATCCCTCTTTTATGATGGGATAAATCAACTCCTCATATCGTTCTTTCACTTTTTCTGTCAGCTCCCGGCTATCCTTACAGCTTCCGTAACCATAAGTGTTATATTTTGCATATATGTGCCCCGGTATCATATAGGAAGCACCGCCGAATTCAGAAAGAAGCATCGGGCGGTCTGCGGGCCTTGGCTTGCCGTCTCCGAAATATACATGGCAGCTGTCAAAATCGCTTTTTGTCTGGGCGAACCAGCCGGAGGTGGCATCGTAGAGACGGGTGGGGTCCGCGGCTTTTGCCTGTTCGTATATACGGTCACTTTCGAACTGCCCCCAGCCCTCGTTAAAAATGGTGTATGCCACGATGCAGGGGTGATTGTACAAATGCCGCAGGGTCTCTGCCATGTGGTTTTCGAAGGTCGCTTTCACTGCTTTTGCCACTTTGCGTTTCTTATCATCCTGTTTTACGATCCCGATGGTGGGCAGTGCCGTATCCCGCAGGAAAGAATAGCTGCCGTTGTTTACCATGTCCTGCATGACCAGCATGCCGTGCAGGTCGCAGTAATAATAGAAGCATTCCGGCTCAATTTTGATGTGCTTGCGCAGCATATTGATCCCGAGTTCCTGCATTCTTAAGATATCTCTTTCGTATTCTTCTTCCTCTGCCGGAAGAAAGATGCCGTCGCAGAAATAGCCCTGGTCTAACACGCCGTTCATAAATATGGGGCTGCCATTTAAACAGAGCCGGTTCACGCCGTCTATCTTGTGAATGTCAATGGTGCGCAGTGCAAAGTACGTCTCTATCCGGTCCTCTCCTACTGTAATTTCCGCCCGATACAAATACGGATGCTCCGGTGACCACAGCTGCGGAATATATTTTTCTCCGTCAGCAGTCCGGATTTTGTCAAAGTCAATCCACAATTCTGCCGGGTTCTTCTCATGGTCTCCGACGGTAAATTTATTCTCATAGCGCTCACCATTATGAAGCAAAATTGATATCTTGCCTTCCACCGGGCAGGATATGTCGTTCATTTCCACTGCGATATGAACCCGGCATTCATCCGGGGTGATTCGAAGGTTGGTGATATAATTCTTTGGAACCTGCTCAAGCCACACAGTCTGCCAGATTCCGCTGACCGGGGTATACCACATGCCGCCCCTGGCCTTACGCTGCTTGCCATATGGATATTTGTGAGACAAAGTGTCCGTAACCTTTACTTCAAGGAGGTTTTTCTGCTTTACCTGGTCTGTCACATCAAAGGAGAAAGGCAGATAGCCGCCTTCGTGTTTTCCCAGGTATCTGCCGTTCAGCCATACCTCTGCAATCTGATCCACTGCGCCAAAATGCAAAATCCTGCGCATTTTCGTATTTTCCGTGGGCAGGTCAAATTCGCGGCTGTAGCTTAAATATTTCCCAACCTTTTTCCCATAGCCGGACAGTGTGGACTGCGGCGGAAACGGTACCCGAATATCACAGTCATTCAGCCTCCAGCCCTCGTTCAGATTGATCCAGTTTTCTCTTTTCAACTGCGGTCTGGGATAATTGTTCCAGCTTTTTTCCCCCGCCAAAACACGTTCACCCGCCTCACTGATCAGCGTGTAATGCCCGCTGCGCATCATGGCAAATATGGCATATAAAATGACCAGGAGTACCGCTGCTGCCAAAAATGCTGCCAGAAAAATGCGCTCATCCGGCAGGAAAGATGTGGTTCCATCATTATTTACAATTTCTTTCGCATCCTTAAGCACTGCCGCTCCGATGGCCGGACCGATGATGCCGGGAATCAGGACCTGTCCAATGATGCGGATGCCCTGGAACTGCCCGGCTTTCTTCTCCGGAATATGATTGCGGATCATGGCGCCAAAAATCGCCATTCCCGTCAGGTAGCCTGTCATCATCAAAAGGGAACCCACAAAAACAACGCCTGTTTTTCTTCCAAAATACAGCAGGCCGTAACCTGCCATAAGCATGATCACGGTGGGGACCACCGAGCTCTGAAAGCCCATCATATCAAAGAGCTTTCCATAAAATGCTGTGATTATCGCAGCCAGAACAATGGCCGGTGCCATAACAAGCACATAGTTGTCCATCCCCAGGCTCTTCTCATAATAGAGAATCAGATAAGGCATGAAAATCTGAATCGAAATTCCAAATACCGCGAAGGCTCCAATGACTGCATAAAGCAGCTTGTTCTCCGCCAGCACCGAGGGACGAAAACTGTAGAGCACAGTCTCCCAGTAACTGCTCCCGCCGCGCCCTGCCTCTGCCTTTGGGCTGTCCTCAATGAGAAAAAACCCCAGGAAACCAAGGAGCAGCACTCCCAGACCGATCACGCAAAAAATCATGGTCCAGCTTTTACTCTGTTCCAGATCAAAAGCCATAAATCCGCCAAATACCACCAGAATCGCTATCATAGGCATCATGGCATTGATGCCCTCGATTCTGCCCCGGTTGTTCTCATCGCCCCAGTCGGTCATCCAGGCATTGAATGCTGCATCATTGGCGGAAGAGCCAAAAAAGGTCATCACGCAGTCCAGCAGAATCACCAAAGTCACGCCCAGGCTTGCCGCACCGGCGGTGTTTCCCACAATGGGCGTCAGAATATCCATCCGGACCAGCGCAAAGGCAAGTATGGAGATACCCCACAGAATATATCCGCCGCAGATCATCAGTTTCCGCTTGCCCATGTAATCCGACAACGCCCCAATCAGGATCGTGGTCAGCGTGGCTGCTGCCGCACTTGCACCCACCATCAGTGAAATGTCAGAGGCGGAGGCATGGAACATTTTGTAGATGAATACGTTTAAGTACATATTCTCCACGACCCATGCCACCTGACCCATCAGCCCGAATATTACCAGGGCAGCCCAGAATTTCTTTTTTAATTTCTTCTCCATTTTCTCATCTTCCTTTATATATATTCTTTTGTTGTAACCGTTCAATACCTTCACCGCTGCCTTTTGTTACCCCTGAACTACATAGGCTTTTCCGGTTCTGCATTACGCTTCTTCTTCTCCCTAAGCTCCCGAAAAAATCCGGACAGCATGGCAGAGCACTGCTCCTCTAATACCCCCCGCTCTATTTCCACCTGATGATTAAATTCTGCCATCTGGAGCAAATTTAAAACACTTCCGGCACAGCCCGCCTTGGGATTCATGCTCGCAATGACTACTTTTTTCATTCTGCTCTGGACAATAGCCCCGGCGCACATTTGACATGGCTCTAACGTCACGTACATGGTACAGTCCTCGAGCCTCCAGTCTCCGGTCTTTTTGCTGGCTTTTTTTATGGCGGTAAGCTCAGCGTGGGCAAGGGTGTTGCCCTCTGTATTTCTTCTATTATAACCTCTTGCAATAATTTTATCGTTTTGCACGATAACGCAGCCAATCGGGACCTCATCTAAAGCGTACGCTTTTTTTGCCTCCCGCATGGCTGCTTTCATATATTTTTCTTCTTGTGTCATGGACCGTTTCTCCAAACTATTGGTAACAGTTCAGATACCTTCACTGTTACAACTATTGTACGATAGGATAATTCTATTGTAACGTAACCCTTTTGTTTTGTCGACCAAAATAAGAAAATGTGTAACTGTTCAGGTCAGGTCCATGCATTTACTGCATGGAACGCCGGTAAGTGTACCGGCGGTGAGAAAACCTAAATATTGTGAGAGCAAGCCCCCATCCCTTTCTCCTATTCCTCAATATATCGATACCAGTAGCCATAGCGATTGATGGGCTCACCGTCATCATCTCTGGGTTCTTCCACTGCCGCGGGCACAAATTCCGAGAAGCCGAAAATAGCCGCCATCACCCGTTCCTGTCGCTGATAAATTCCGGGAATTCCGATGAACCAGCGGTCTTCCTTCAATTTTCCGATGATCAGATGCTGGTAATTGAAAAAG